>DAOTOD010000218.1:0-3258 GCA_035451165.1 Bacteroidales bacterium | reverse complement strand
AGTTAAAAGCTGGTCGGGTACAACAAATAATTGGGAACGACAAGCATTCTATGTAACAGCTGGACAAAGGACTTTTAAATGGGAATATGTTAAAGATTATTCCCTTTCTTCAGGTTATGATTGTGCATGGGTAGATTTTATCCAATTCCCTCCATGTAGTATTGTTACTAACAGTAGCGAAAATATTATTAATAATTTAACTACAAACAATATTACTGTTTTCCCTAATCCTATGAAAGAACAAGGATTTATTAAAATAAAATTAAATGAAGAAACTACTGCTAAAATTACTCTATATAATAATTTAGGTAAAATAGTAAATATTATATTACCTGAAATTAAATTGTTACCAGGTAATTATAACATCAATTTTAACACTTCAAACTATAATCAAGGCATATACTATATAGTACTAAATACAAACAAGGAAGCAATTACAAAAAAAATATCTATAATAAAATAAATTTATACAGTTTTTTATGTTAAAGAAATATTTATCATTTTTTTGTATTCTTATATTAATTTTTAATATAAAATTTTATGCTCAACAAGAATGGATTAATATAAGTAGCACTTCACCTACTCCTGCAGAAATTAAACTTATTAATTCTAATATCAAAAGCTCTATATTAACTTTAAGATTAACAGGATTTTATATAAATCCTGTTAATACACCTATAGGTAAAGAATATACTGTTTCTGTTAACGGGGCCACACCTCTACTTATTCCAAAAGAGCCCGATTTGCCCAAAATTTCAGTCCCACTTATAATCCCTGACCTTGATGAAATGGAAGTAATTGTTATCGAAAATGCTTTTAAAGATTTTTACAATATAAGCATAGCTCCTTCTAAAGGCAATCTTTTGAGAACTGTTAACCCCCAAGATGTACCATACTTATATGGAAATTCTTATTCTAAAAATAACTTCTTTCCCGAAAAAATTGCTTTCTTAGATGAACCTTATATAATACGTGATTTCAGAGGACAAACCTTAAAATTATGTCCTTTTGTATATAATCCCATTACAAAAACTCTTAGAGTTTATTATTATCTGAAAGTTTGTGTAAAAAGTAAAGGGCAAAACGGTAAAAATCAATTTATTAGAACTAAACAATCTAAACAATTAGATAATGAGTTTTATAATATTTATAAACGTCTTTTTATCAATTTTGACCACTTAAAATATTCTCCTTTATCGGAACAAGGCAAAATGCTTATTATTTGCTACGACAATTTTGCAAATGCGATGCAACCATTCGTTGAATGGAAAAATACAATAGGCATACCTACCGAAATAGTAAATAAATCAAGCATAGGTACTACAGCTTCAGATATAAAAAATTATGTTTTAAATTATTATAATACTAAAGGACTTACTTTTCTATTATTAGTTGGAGATGCTGCTCAAATACCAACAAATAACCTTAGTAGTGGCCCTTCTGATAATGCTTATGGTTATCTAACAGGTAATGATAACTATCAAGAAATTATTGTAGGCAGATTTTCTGCTGAAACTGAAGCGCAAGTAACTACTATGGTCGACCGTACAATACAATATGAAAAAACTCCAAATACAACCCCGGGAATTTATAATAAAGTAATTGGTATTGGTTCTGATCAAGGGCCAGGTGATGATAATGAATATGATTATCAACACGTAAGAAATATGCAAACAAAAATGCTTAATTATACATACACACAAAAAGCTGAATTATTTGATGGATCTCAAGGAGGATTAGATGCATCAGGAAATCCTACTGCTACAATGGTTGCTAATGAAGTAAATACAGGAGCAGGATGTATCCTTTACACAGGACATGGGAGCGAAACTTCCTTTGTAACATCTGGCTTTTCAAACTCTAATGTAAATAACCTAACTAACCAAAATAAATTACCTTTTATTTGGGCAGTAGCTTGTGTAAATGGTAGTTTTGTTTCAAATACTTGTTTCGCCGAAGCTTGGTTACGTGCAGGAGCTGGAACTACTCAACCCAAAGGAGCTATAGCTACTTTAATGTCTACTATAAACCAAAGCTGGAATCCTCCTATGTGTGGGCAAGACGAAATGGTAGATATATTAGTAGAATCATATACTAATAATATTAAAAGAACTTTTGGAGGAATATCTGTTAATGGATTGTTTAAAATGAATGATGAATATTCTACACAAGGCTACGAAATGACAGATACATGGACAATTTTTGGAGACCCGTCGCTAATGGTTAGAACAGATAACCCATCAACAATGAACGTAATGCACCCAGCATCATTAAATATAGGTGCATCTTCTGTACAAATAAACTGTAACGTAAATGACGCCTACGTAACACTAACTATTAATAACAATATCATAGGTACTGGTTATATATCTAATGGCACAGCTAATATTTCATTCCCTCCATTAACAACTACTGACTCAATAATAGTCGCAGTAACAGCTTACAATTATATACCTTATATAGGCAGTATTCAAGTAACTTCTGCTAATGTACCTTATGTTAGTTATAAAACATTAACAATAAACGATGCCACAGGAAATAATAATAACAAAGCTGATTATAATGAAAATATATCTTTAAATGTCACACTCGAAAATTCAGGCAATGTAGATGCAATAGGAGTTAATGCGTCTATTTCAACACTCGACCCTTTTGTAACTATAACACAAGCTAATCATTACTGGGGAACTGTTTCAGCAGGTAGTCAATCATTACAAAATAATGCATACACACTAACTATTGCTAATAACGTCCCTAATAATCATGTAGCTAATTTCACAATTAACATACAAGATAACTCTTCAAATACATGGACAAACACTTTTAATATTATCATATTAGCACCTTCTATTTCAGCAAGTAATACTATAAATGTAAATGACGCTGCTGGTAATAATAATCATCGACTAGACCCTGGCGAAAATGTAATCTTAACTATAAAAACTTCTAATTTTGGGCAAAGTGATGCACTAAATACTACAGCAACTTTAACAACTACTAACCCTAATATAACTATAACTAATCCTAATTTTAATTTCGGAACAATATCGGCAGGAAATTCTAATTTAGCTTCTTTTAATATAAATGTTGACCCTTATGCAACAATAGGTTCATTAGCTGATTTTACTTACACTGTGCAAGCTGGTAATTATTATGATACAAAAAATTATAACCTTATTATAGGTTTAGTAGATGAAGACTGGGAAACAGGAGATTTTAACAAATTTAATTGGATACAAGGCGGAAATAAACCATGGA
>DAOTOD010000217.1:0-3271 GCA_035451165.1 Bacteroidales bacterium | reverse complement strand
AAAAATTGTATAAAATGTTATTATTTTAAGAATTGGGGAAATAAATTTTATTATATAAGTATAAAAGATTATTCAAAAATGTTTTTTTGCTAAAAGAAATGAAAGTTAAAGGTGTATTTTTGTTGGTTGTTTTAATAATGTTATTACAAATTGTTTATTTATGATAAAATTTGAGCGTTTTGTTCTTAAAAATGGCCTTACAGTTATAACACATAATGATGATTATACTTCAATTGTGGCTTTAAATATACTTTATAAGGTAGGCTCAAGAGATGAAAACCCTGAAAAAACTGGATTTGCCCATCTTTTTGAGCATCTTATGTTTGAAGGGTCCATTAATGTACCTATATATGATGAACCGTTAGAAAAAGCAGGTGGGGAGAATAATGCGTTTACTAATAATGATATTACTAATTATTATTTAACTATACCTTTACAAAATATTGAAACAGCTTTTTATTTAGAATCTGATAGAATGTTAGGACTTAATTTTTCTGAAAAAAAATTAGAAGTTCAAAAAAACGTTGTTTCAGAAGAGTTTAGACAGAGATATCTAAATCAACCATATGGAGACGCATGGTTGTTGCTTCGCCCCTTAGCTTATAAGATACATCCCTACAGATGGCCTACAATAGGTATGGATATTATTCATATAAATAGTATCACTTTAGGTGAAGTAAAACAATTTTTTAATAAATATTATAACCCTTCAAATGCTATTTTAACAATTACAGGGAAAATAGATATAGATAAAATATTTTTATTAGTGGATAAGTGGTTTGGCGAGATACCAAAAGGTGAATCTAATCAAAATAAATATCCTCAAGAACCTTTTCAAACTTCTTCTCGTGAATTAATTGTAAAACGGAAAGTGCCCCATAAAATGATATATAAAGCATGGCATATGTATCCACGTAGTGATAAAAGATTTTATTCAGCTGATTTGTTATCTGATATCCTTTCAACCGGTAATTCGGCTAGATTGTATGAAGAACTGGTAAAAAAACAAAAAATTTTTACTAAAATAGATGCTTTTATTACAGGAGAAGCTGATAAGGGCTTATTTGTTATATCCGGAATGATAAATGACGATATTAATTTTGAAAAGGCGGAAGCCGCTATTATGAATGAAATTAATAAATTATGTAACGATAATGTTTCGGATAGAGAATTAAAAAAAGTTAAAAATAGAATAGAAACAGTTAATACTTTTATGAATATTACTGTATTAAATAAAGCTATGTCATTGGCTTATGCTGAATTTTTAGGTAATGCATCGCTTGTTAATGAAGAAATTGAAAATTATTTTAGAGTAACGCCAGAAGATATTAAAAATGCAGCGATTGATATATTTATGTCTCAAGGTAGTAATACTTTGTATTATGATAAAATTTAATTGACTATTTTTTTGCAACTATATATAAATTTTATATGTCTGTCTTAAAAACATATTTTAATATGGTAACATACCCGTTAAGAAATAGCCCTCCTGATATTCAACGTATTGAAAATATTGATATTATAAAGCCTCAGAAAATATTTTTAGATAATGATATACCTGTTTATATTATACATTCAAATACTGAAGATATTGTTTCTGTTGATTTTATTTTTGAAGCAGGTTTATGGCAATCACAAATCCCTTTAGTCCCAATATTTACGAATATAATTTTGACAGAAGGTGGTACTAAAAAAAGAACATCTTATGAAGTGTCAGAATTATTTGAGTTTTATGGTGCTAATTTAGATTCATCAGCAGGTAAAGATGTAGCTTCTATTACTATATCATCGTTAAATAAGTATTTTGATGAATTAGCTCCTATATTGCAAGAAATTATTTTTGAGCCTTTATTTTCTGATAGTGAGTTGGAAATACAGATAAAGAAGATTAAACAAAAATATTTAGTAAATTTAGAAAAACCTAATTATATAGCTTCTAAGAAAATAAATGAATTAATTTTAGGTAATAATAATCCTTATGGTTATTTCGAAAAGCTTGATGATTTTGATAAAATAAATATTCCTATCTTAAAAGAATTTCACCAAAAATTTTATCTAAAAAATAAATTTGCTATAGTAGTAACCGGTAAAATTACTGGTGATTTTATTAAAATTTTAAATAAATATTTTGGTCAACATACCGTTAATAATAATGTTGATATAACTTATGATTATACTTTTGATACAATTAAAGAAAAAAGATATTTAATTAATAAAAAAAGAGTAGTACAGGATTCAATCAGGTTAGGTAAACAATTATTTTTTTGTGATAAAGAGGATATTTATAAGGTTAAGATTCTTGTTAGTTTATTAGGTGGATATTTTGGTTCAAGATTAATGAAAAATATACGTGAGGAGAAAGGGTTAACTTATGGTATTTATTCATTTATCCAAAGATTTCGATATAGTACTTCTTTAATTATAAGTGCCGAAACTAAATGCGGTAAAGGAGTTAGTGTTATAGATGAAGTTTATAATGAATTAAATAAATTAATAAAAGAAAAAGTTAATATTGAAGAAATCAATTTAGTAAAGAATTATTTGTTAGGAGAATTACAAAGAAATTTTGATGGCCCTTTAGCAACAGCAGAAATGTATAAAATGTTGATTAGTAGTAATTTGCCAGAAAATTTTTATGATAACTATTTTAAAACTATTTTAAATATTAATGAAGAAGAAATTTTATTTTTAGCAAGTAAATATCTTAATCCTGCATTGATGGTTGAAGTTTTAGTTACAAATTAATAATATTAATTAATTTTAAAATTAAATTTGTTATATTGTTAGTAATTTAAAAATAGCTTTAAACAAAATTAATGTATAAATTTTTTATCATATTATTTATAGTTTGTGGATTGAATAAATCTGTATTTGCTTCTCATTATATGGGTGGAGAAATAACATGGGAATGTTTATCTAATGGAAGATATAGATTTATAATGAAATTATACCGTGAATGTGCAGGCATTAATTTTAACTCAACAGAGACATTGGGTGTAGCTAATTATCCTGGCCTTACTAGTATTCCTATGAATAGAGTATCACAAACAGATATATCTCCTATATGTAATCCTAATCCTGCTTTTCCTCATATTACTTGCCCAACAGCTAATATCCCTAATATGGGGGCCGTTGAAGAACATATTTATACTTCTGACGCTGCTTATCCCGCAGGTGTTCAGCTTATTGGTGTTCCACCTCCTCAAGGGTGGATCTTTTATCATGCCGATTGTTGTAGAAATCCTTGTACTAATATAATTAATGCTCCTAC
>DAOTOD010000216.1:0-3292 GCA_035451165.1 Bacteroidales bacterium | reverse complement strand
ATTTAATATAGCGAACTCCAGCTTTTAAATTTTCAAGAGTAGTAGAATTACTATCTACATTATAATTTTGTGCGGTTATAGGCATTAATTGCATTAAGCCCATTGCCCCTCCTAAACCTATGTAGCCTGTGTCGAAACGAGATTCTTGATATACTAAAGAGGCAAGTAGTCGCCAATCCCAGTTAATTTCTTTACTTAGTTTTTTAAATTCTTTATCGTAAGGGGATATTTTCCCTCCTTTTAATGGGAAGTATGCATTTTTTAACATTCTTGAATAAGATTGATTTTTTAAATATCTTAAACACAATATTTTATATTCGTGGGTTTTGCTAATATATTTAATCCATGAGTTGAGAGAGTCAAGTAAGATGCTTGATTCTCTTCTAACTGCCCAAGTTAAAGGATGAGGAGGTGTTAGTACGGTTTTAAAATCAAGATCTTTAAAAAACATATTATTTAAATTAGCTGTAAATTCATTAGTTATTGTATAATCTATTTCTCCAGATGCAACTAAAGCAATTAATTCCCATGAATCCATTCCTGCTACTTTAGAAAAAAACACAGGTTCATAACCAAAGGTTAAGAAATTACTAAAATTTTTATAGTATTCAAAAGATTCAACAGGTACAAAAATAGTTTTTCCTCGAAGTTGATATAACTGCCGTACTAAAAGTTTTTCTAAAGAATCTTTAGACATATATTGCCAACCGGGAGGTTTTCTTTGCACGAGCACTTGTCTTGTATATGCATAAGGGATGGTAAAAACAATCGCAGCATTGCTATTATTTATCACATCCATAGCTACTATATCGCACTTATGGTTTATTAATTTAGAAATAGCTTGGCTTTTATCATTACTTAAGATTAGTTCTAACTTTACACCTATATGTTTAGCAAACCATTGTAGTAATTCTAATTGAAATCCCATAGGTTGACCACGATATATAAAGTAATCAATAGCATTGTTTTCAGTTGTTGCTATTAATTTACCGCGTGAACGTATTTGCTGAAGGTCTATAATTAATGGTAAATCTTGCTTATGTTTGCTAGGAATTATAAAAACAAGAAGTATAAAAAAAAGTAGAGAAATAAATATTTTAGAATTTCTTTTAATATTTAATTGGTTCATAGTTTATTGTATTATAAAAGTATTTTCATATACCTTCTTGTAATATTTTTTCTACTAGCAAAGGTACACCTTCACTGGCTTTTTTATTAATTATTTTTAAATTATATATATTTTTAATTTCAGATGCTTTAGGGTCTATAAAATATTTTGGTATATTAGGAGGAGCAACATATATAATATTGGCAGCAGGATAAACATTAAGTGATGTTCCTATAATTATTAAACAGTTAGCTAAACGTGTTATTTTATATGCTTCTTCAATTAATGATACTTCTTCGCCAAACCATACAACATCTGGCCTGAGTTGGGAACCTAATTCACATAAATCACCTGGGTTTAATTCGTAACCTTTAATTTCATATTTTAAATTTGGATTAATGGTACTACGAGCTTTGCGAATTTCCCCATGTAAATGAATAACTTTTGTAGAACCTGCCCTTTCGTGTAAATCATCAATATTTTGAGTAATTACATATACATTGTATTTTGATTCGAGCTTTGCTATAGCATAGTGAGCAGGATTAGGTGTAGCTTCAATTACATTTTTTCTTCTCTGATTGTAAAAATTTAGTACAAGCTTAAAATCTTTAGCCCATCCTTCAGGGGAAGCAACGTCATATATATTATAATTACACCATAGCCCACCAGAATCTCTAAAAGTAGATAGCCCACTTTCGGCACTTACGCCAGCCCCTGTAAAAACAACTAATAATTTTTGCATATACTCTTTTTATTTTTATATATTTTTATATATTTTTGTTTTAAAATTAATAATTAATGAAATTAGTTTTAGGTTAATCAAAATTATTTAACTATGAAAAAAATTATATTAATATTTGTAACTTTCTTTTATGCAGGGTTTAATACTTTATTAATTTCACAAACTCTAAATTTCACATGGGCAAAAAGTTTTGGAAGTACTGAAAATGATAATGTTAATTGTGTAGTCATAGATGCATCTAGTAATATTTATATAGGTGGTAATTTTTATAGTTCTTCTATATCTTTTGGGTCAGCAACTTTGAATAATTCAGGTGGAAATTATGGAGGAGGTGTGGCTCCCGATTTTTATATAGCAAAATTAGACCCTTATGGAACACCTATATGGGCAACCAAAGGAGGAGCTTCAAATGCTTTTGAACAAGTTTCATCTATAGCTGTTAGTTCTGCAGGTAATTGTTATGTTACAGGTTTATATACTGCTAGTATGAGTATTGGTAGTACTAATCTTACTAATTCGGGAGGATATGATGCTTTTGTTGCAAAATATGATGCTAACGGAAACCCTCTATGGGCAAAAAAAATTGGTAATAATGGAAATGAAATGGGCTTCGGTATAGCTACTGATGCTAGTGATAATTGCTATGTTATTGGTACCTTCACTAGTAATTCTATTTTTACTGGTTCAAATACTTTGACAAAATCAGGGATGGGTGGAGATGTTTTTATTGTAAAATATAATTCTTCTGGTAATATACAATGGACAAGAAAAATTGGTGGTAGTAGTGATGATAATGGTAATGCTATAACCATTGATGCTAATGGTAATATATACTTATTAGGTGGATTTACAAGTTCTTCTGTTACAATAGGACAAACTACCTTAAATAATTCTGGTAGTAATGACATTTTTGTTGCAAAATATAATTCTTCGGGTACTCCACAATGGGCAATAAAAGGAGGAGGAGATGATAACGACTCAGGTTATGGTATAGCAACAGATGCTAATGGTAATTGTTTTATTTTAGGATTTTTTAGTGGAAATACTTTTAATATGGGAACGTATTCAGTTTCAAATACCGGAGCTAGTGGAACTACAGATATTTTATTCGCTAAAATTAATAATAATGGCGTTGTTCAATGGTTAAAAAAATGTGGAAGTAATGATATTGATTATCCAGGGGGAATAGCTCTTGATCCTTCAGGTAATGTGTTTTTAACAGGTTATTTTGCTAGTAATTCAATTAATTTAGGAGGTAGTAATATTATTAATAATACAAGTTTTACATATTATTCTGACGTTTTTATTGCTAAATATGATAATAATGGCAATTTTCAATGGGCAAAAAATTCTAATGGGAGTCTTAATGAAGATGGCTGGAGTTTGGCAGCTAAATCAGCTACAGAAGTTGTAATGGTAGGAACTTTTAATAGTGATCCTGT
>DAOTOD010000215.1:0-3296 GCA_035451165.1 Bacteroidales bacterium | reverse complement strand
AACAGTTTTTTTATTAGCTTTAATACAATCCATAATTTTTTTCTCAAGTTTCCAGTGTATATAAGGTCCTTTTTTTATTGAGCGGCTCATCTTTTATTTAAAATTTTTAAATTATTTTTTACTTTTTCTTCTTTCAATAATAAATTTATTTGAAGGATTTTTTCTTGATCTTGTTTTATAACCTTTAGCAGGTATTCCTTTTCTTGACCTTGGATGGCCTCCAGATGCTTTACCTTCACCTCCACCCATTGGATGATCTATAGGATTCATTGCTACCCCTCTTGTCCTTGGTCTACGACCAAGCCATCGTGAGCGTCCAGCTTTACCAGATTTTTCAAGGTTATGTTCCGGATTAGACACCATTCCGACAGTTGCTTTACAAGTAAGTAAAACTTTACGAGTTTCACCTGAAGGTAGTTTAACAATTGCGTATTTGCCATCACGTCCTTGTAATTGGCAATAATTTCCTGCACTTCTAGCTAGTTTAGCTCCTTGTCCAGGCCTTAATTCAACATTATGAATAACCGTTCCTAAAGGTATTTCACTAAGATATAAAGTGTTACCTACTTCTGGGGCGACTCCCTTGCCTGAAATTATCTCTTGCCCAACTTTAAGCCCTTGCGGTGCAATAATGTACCTTTTTTCTCCATCAACATAATTTATCAAAGCAATACGAGCTGCCCTATTAGGGTCATACTCAATAGTTTTAACGATACCTTTAATATTTTCTTTATCTCTTTTAAAATCAATTATCCTATATTTTCTTTTATGCCCTCCCCCACGATAACGAACAGTCATTTTGCCTACATTGTTTCTACCACCTGTACTTTTATGTGGTAATAACAAGCTTTTTTCAGGTTTTGAAACAGTTATATCGGAAAAGTCATTAATAACTTTAAAACGTTGCCCTGGAGTTGTCGGTTTAAATTTTTTGAGTGCCATATCTAATCATTCATTTTTAACTTATATACTACTATAAAAATCTATTGTTTGACCTTCGGCTAATGTAACTATTACCCTTTTATATGAATTTGTTCTACCCATTACAAAACCCTGCTTAGTATATCTAGATTTTCTCTTACCTTGATATATCATAGTGTTAATTGAAGTAACTTTAACATCATAAAAGCTTTCTATTGCTTTTTTTATATCTAACTTATTTGCCTCTTTTCTTACTAAAAAGCCATATTTATTATTATATTTTTCAGTTACACCTGTCATTTTCTCCGTAATCAACGGCTTTATAATTACATCGTCCATTTCATTATATTTTTTAATTAAGATACTTCTTCTTTTACTTTATTTTCCTTAACAAGCCACTTTTCTAATTCTGGGAGCGAGCTTTCTGACAATAAAATAGTTCCTGCATTAAGTATTTCGTAAGTATTCAAACTATTTACAGTGGTAACCTTTGTTTTAGGAATATTACGAGCCGACAAATATACGTTTTTATCATTTTTGTTTAACACTAAAAGTGATTTTTTTTGATAAATATTAAAATTTTTAAGTATTTCTACATATGCTTTTGTATGAGGCTGTTCGAAAGTAAAATCTTCAATCACTTTGATTGCATTATCATTAGCCTTATAAGATAAGGCAGATTTTCTAGCAAGAATTTTCAATTTTTTATTTAATTTAAAATTATAGTCACGTGGGTTTGGCCCGAAAGCAGTTCCTCCTCCTACAAAAACAGGGGATTTCATATCTCCAGCACGAGCTCCTCCTGTTCCTTTTTGTCTTTTAAATTTTTTTGTTGTAGCATTTACTTCACTACGATCTTTTGTTTTATGTGTACCTTGCCTTTTATTAGCCAAATATTGCTTAATGTCAAGGTAAATAGCATGATCATTCGGTTTTATCCCGAATATTTCAACATCAAGATTAACTTTTCTTGATGTTTCTTTTCCGTTAATATCATATACTATTAGCTCCATCTTTCCACTATTAAATATGAACCATTAGCACCAGGGACGGCGCCTTTCACTAAAATTATATTTTTTTCTAAATCTATTTTTAATATTTGAAGATTTATCATCTTAACCCTCCTATTGCCCATGTGGCCAGCCATTCTTAAACCTTTAAAAACTCGTGATGGCCAAGATGACCCTCCTAATGAACCTGGAGCACGTACTCTATTATGCTGACCGTGAGTAGTTTCTCCTACGCCATTAAATTTATGTCTTTTAACAACGCCTTGGAACCCACGCCCTTTAGATACACCAATAACGTCAACATATTCACCTTCTATAAAAACATCTGCCCTTAAAATATCTCCATACTTTTTCCTGTGGTCAGGTTCAAAACGTGTAAATTCTGCTAAAAAACGTTTTGGCGTAGTACCAGCTTTTTTAAAATGGCCTAATAAAGCTTTTGTAACATGTTTTTCATCTACATCATCGAAAGCAAGCTGTATAGCTTCATATCCATCTTTTTCTAAAGTTTTAACCTGAGTAACTACACAAGGACCAGCTTGAATAACCGTACAAGGTATATTTTTACCCTCGGCATCGTAAATACTGGTCATTCCTATTTTTTTCCCTATTAATCCTGACATTTTTATATTCCTTACTTTTTATAAATTACAAAGCATATTTAGCCAAAAATTAATTTAAACTTTAATTTCAACTTCAACTCCACTTGGTAATTCAAGTTTCATCAATGCATTAATAGTTTTAGATGTTGTACTATAAATATCCAATAATCTTTTATAAGTACAAAGCTGAAATTGTTCTCTTGATTTTTTATTTACAAAAGGAGAACGCAATACCGTAAAAATCTTACGATTAGTAGGCAAAGGTATAGGTCCATTAACTACTGCACCTGTTGCCTTTACTGTCTTTACAATTTTTTCGGCCGACTTATCTACAAGATTATGGTCGTATGATTTCAACTTTATTCTTATTTTTTGATTCACCGCTTTAAATTTTAATTAATAATTAACTAAATATCCTTTTATTCTATATATAATTTCGTCTGTTATTTCTTTAGGAACAGGCATGTAATGAGAAAATTCCATGCTTGATGTAGCACGTCCTTGAGACAAAGTTCTTAAAGTTGTAACATAGCCAAACATTTCTGACATTGGGACAAAAGCTTTAACAACTTGAAGATTTGCTCTAGTTGATATTCCAACTAATTGTGCTCTTCTCCTATTCAAATCTCCCGTAATTTCACCTATATACATTTCAGGAGTAACTACTTCAAGATTCATTATAGGTTCTAATAAACCAGAATTTGCTTTTTTACAAGCTTCTTTAAAAGCCAAACTAGCAGCTATTTCAAATGCTAAATAATCT
>DAOTOD010000214.1:0-3300 GCA_035451165.1 Bacteroidales bacterium | reverse complement strand
ACTTATAATGTTGATAAATTTATTACTGATATACCAATAAATGATTCAGAATTTATTTTTAAAAAATCTGATTTCCCAGGAGCAGAAATAATTGATATGAGGTAATTTTTTGACCCTTACTTTATTTTTACCAATTTATAGTCCTCATCTATCTTATAAATATAAATACCCCTATTTTCATAGCCCGAATCTTTATCTTGACTTATAAATTTAAATTTTGAACATAAACCTTCCACTATATCATCTTTTAAACAATACTTAAAATTACGACCATATTTATATAAAGCCCTTAAAAAATAAAAAGTTATATCATACCCCATAAATGCATATAAATCAGGCTCCGTATAATACTTTTCATGAAATTTATTAATAAAATCATTTACTGCTTGCAAATTATAATCAATATAATTAGGGGAAAATATATGTAATTTTAATTGTTGTAAATATTCAAGTTCCAAACTCTCATATTTTAATAAATACGGTTTAGTAAATAATATAATATCATAATTATCTGCATAACCTTTTAAATCTCTAATATAATTTGTATAAAATACTTCCCCCGTAGCAAGAGTAATAATAATATTAATACATCCTGATTTTAAATTGTCACTAATACCATTCATCCCGACATTATAATAATTAATAATCTTAACCAAATTATCTTTTGCACCTTGTTTCTTATATGCATCTATTATACTTTGTTTTAAATATTCAGATTCTTTTGCTAAATCATCATTAGTATTATTATTAACAATAATAACGTTTGCTTGGGTATATTCTGTGGTAATATAGTCTGCTAACTCTAAATATTCTGAGTATATCGAAGGAAACATCTTAAAAGTTGTAGGCTTATTTTTAATAATACTTTCACGTGGAGAAAAAGGATTAACTATATTAATGTTATGCTTGTCCGCAAATTCATTTGCTACATCAAAAGAACTTTTATAAAAAGGCCCTATAATTAGGTCAAATTTTTTGATTTCTGGTTGCTTTAAAGTGTTTTGAATATAAATAGAATCATTAGGGTCATCATATATATATATTTTAAGATTCATACCCTGTGCTTTCATAGTATCGGCAGCTAACAAAGCTCCTTCATAAAATTCAATAAAATTCAAAGATTTAAAATTATACTGCCCATTCTCATCATTAGGAACATAAACTTCTGACGATTTATCAAGAAAAAATGGTATAAATAAACCTACATTATAAATATTAGATAGTAATGGTGAACTGCAATATTTATCTGCAATTAATAATTCTTCAACAACTTTATTTTTTTCTTCTTTTAAAACTAAATTATTATCTCTTTTTTTTACAGGAATACGTATAATTTGCCCTTTCTTTATTTTTTCATCAAGCGTCGGATTTATAGCTTTTATATCTTCAATTGAAACCAAATAATATTTTGCAATACTATAAAGAGTTTCATTATCTTTAACCTTATGCATAGTATAATCTGTATCATCCGTTCTATTTATATTAATATCTTTGCTATTAACCGGTATTTTAATAACTTGACCTGGGATTATATGTTCTGTTAAACCAGGATTTATTCTGAATATATCTGAAATACTATTATTATAATTTTTAGCTATTGAAAACAAAGATTCATTTACTTTAACAACATGCTCTATCCATAAAGAACTATCAACTAATACATTCCCCTTTAATTGACCTATATTTTCTTGAAAAGGTATTTTTATAATTTGCCCTACTGATAAGCTAGACTGTGTCTCAGGATTATAACGTAGTATATCATCTACTTTAACTTGATAAGCTTTAGCAATAGAAAAAAGTGTTTGTCCTTTTTCTACTTTATGAATATAATATTTTGTACCACCTATTATTTCAACTTGTTTAGAACGTTCTACTATAACACCCTGTGCTGTAACTAAATAAAAACTAAAAACAATAATAATATTTAACAGAATATTTTTTCTTAACATTAAAAACTTAACCTATATTTACTTTAATTAAAACAACAACCCTTTAAAAATAAACCTATTGTAAAAAAAACAACAAACATTTTTATTATATTAAACAACTTTGTGCAAAATTATAAATAAATCTAAACACTATAAAAAAATATAATTATTACCTCACACAACGAGTTAAGAGTTAAAGAATTATTATTAAAACTTTATTATTATAATTTATTAAATAAATACTTATTAATTAAATGATGTACTTTTAACTTAAACATAATTATCATTAATCTTTAACGCAACGCACAGAGAAGCCCCATTCTTTATAATCACCACCACGACCAAAAGTACTACGATCATATTGTAAGCCACGTCCATGTACATACGAAGCATCTTCAGTAGCCGACCACCAACGGCCAGCTCCAGTTAATGATGATAAAAAAGTACCATCATTATAACGGAATCCTCCCCCTAATCCAGTAAAGCCACTTACATTTGTTGCACCAGTATTAGGAGATGTCCAGTGTAAAGTACCAGTTTCTTTTAATTTTCCACCTTCATTTGTTCCCCGCCAACCCGTATTATTTAAAACACTTGGATCCATACCTATATACAACTCTAATTGTTGCCATTCAGCATCGCTAGGTAAATGCCAACCCGAAGGACATACACCTTGCACACCACTAGGATTATTATTACTACTTGCTGCTCCTGCCATGGCCGCAGGCCAATTATAAAGAACTCCATAAACAGAATAATTTGGTTGAGCTTTAGCTGTGAAAACATCTGTCCCGTTATACCCATAAACATAATAATATGGTACGGTGTTTGAACCAGTTGCTGAACCAACTACTGAAGGTAAATACTTAAGATTTTCTTTCATCCAACATTGAGTGCCTATTTGTACTGTCTGATAAGTATTACCATCCCGACTATCTGTTAAATTATCAACACCACATGTAAAACACGCTTTAGTAGTAATAACAACATCATCAAAAGAATTGGCACAAGGAGGATTTGAGATTGTCCAACGTAATACAACAGTATCTGGGATTACTAAATCAGTTATACTTGTGGTCGGCGATGATGGGTTAGTAATAGTTGCTGTACCTGAAACTACTGACCAATTACCTGTACCTACTAATGGTGTATTTGCTGATAACGTTGTCGTGGTTACACCACAAGGAAGATTAATATCTAATCCTGCATCTGCTATAGTAGGTTTTTCATATACTTTTATTGCAACATCATCTGTAGAAGATGTACAAGGAGAATTTGAAATAGTCCAACTTAATACCGTTGTACCTGGTAATAACCCAGTTATACTTGTGGTCGGCGATGATGGGTTAGTAATAGTTGCTGTACCTGAAAC
>DAOTOD010000213.1:0-3313 GCA_035451165.1 Bacteroidales bacterium | reverse complement strand
ATGAAGATGCCATTACTAAAAATAAAGTAACACAAACTATAATAAATTTTTTCATATTAAATAATTTTTACTTTAAGTCCCCTTTCTATTAATAAAGTACTAAGTTGTGACAAGTATTCATATTCCCCATGTTTTATTTGGCAAGAACCTTTGCTATGAGTTATTAACGCACATTGTTCTGCTTGCAGAGGATCATGTTGACAAATTTCTACTAAATTTTCTATAACATATTCAAAAGTGTTAATATTATCATTATAAAGTATGAGTTTTTTATTTTTTCTATTAGTAGTTGCTCTTTTGTTTATTTTATCTTCAGGGTTAACAATATTCTTATGTTTTTGTTTTACCATTTTAATATTTTATTTTATAATTACATATTGCAAATATAAAGCATTATAATATAACTCAAAAAAAATATAAAATAATATAGCATTTTTATAATTTTGTAATTATGTTAAAAACTGATACCTATTTAACCATAGAATCTCCAGCTGAAGGTATATTTAAAGACAAAGGCAGCAAATTCTTATCTATTGCTTATCCTATAAACAATGAAATAGAAAGTAAAAATTTATTAGATAAGGTAAAAAGTAAATATTACAATGCTAATCACCATTGTTATGCATATCGATTAGGGTATAATGGAGAAAAATATAAATATAGTGATGACAAAGAACCTTCAGGAACAGCAGGAAAACCTATATTAGGGCAATTAATTTCAAAAAATCTAACAAACATAATTGTCATTATTGTAAGGTATTTTGGAGGGACAAAACTTGGAATTAGTGGATTAATAAACGCATACCAACAAGCCACTATTAGTGTAATAAACAATGCTAATATTATTGAAAAAATTATTAAAGAAAATATTACAATTTCTTTTTATAATAACAACATGAATCAAGTAATGCATATATTAAAACAATTCAATGCTAATTTGATATTAAACGATTATGTTGATAATAAATTTATTATACAATTTTCCATTAGAAAATCTTTAAAAGATGATATTTATTTTAAACTTTCAAACATTAATAATCTTGATTTTATTGAAGTATAAAAATAAAACATACATTAATAAGTTAAATATAATAAAACCAAATTTCATAAACTTCATTAATCATTGTTAACATGTTTGTTTATTTTTTTATAAATGAATTAAAAAAATACTAACTTGCCTGCTTTAAATTTATTAATTTTATTACCACATTAAAAATTATTTGTATATGGTTAATAATTTAGAAAATATCTTTTCAGATGCTGCTGAAAGGATGAAAAAATCAGAAATAAGAGAGTTGCTTAAATTAACTCAAAAGCCGGAAATAATATCATTTGCTGGAGGTTTACCTGCTACATCTTCCTTTCCTATTGAAGAATTAAAAGAAATAGCATGTGAAGTTTTAGAAAAAGAAGGAGCAAATGCACTACAATACAGTACTACAGAAGGAGATAATGAACTACGGAAGTTATTAGTTGAAAAATACCAACAGAAAGAAGGCTTAAATATAACTATTAATAACATTATAATTACTACTGCTTCACAGCAAGGGCTTGATTTAATTGGCAAGATATTTATAAATCCAGGAGATAAAATAATTTGTGGGCTCCCTTCTTATCTAGGTGGTTTACAAGCTTTTCAAGCATACGGAGCTGATATGGTAGGTATCAGATTTGACAAATATGGAATGGATTCGTCAATCTTAAGGAATACATTAAAGGAATTAAAAAATAAAAATCAATTACCTAAATTTATTTATATAATACCCGACTTTCAAAATCCGGCTGGTATTACAATGCCTGAATGGCGAAGAAAAGAAATTATAGAAATTGCACATGAATTTAATTTACTCATAGTAGAAGATAGCCCATACAGAGAAATAAGGTTTGAAGGTGAATCACAAAGAACTATACATGCTTTAGATGGCACTGGACAAGTTATTTTATTAGGTACTTTTTCTAAAATTTTTGTTCCGGGGTTCAGGATAGGCTGGATGATTGCTAATGAAAGAATTATAGATAAAGTAGTATCAGCTAAACAATCTGCTGACTTGTGTACCTCTGCTTTTGTACAAAAAATTGCTGCTTTATATATTAAAAAAGGCTATTTTGAAAAAAAATTACAAAAAATTATTAAAGACTACAAAGAAAAAAGAGACAATATGATACAAGCTTTCAAAGACTATATGCCTGAAGGGGTAACATGGACAGAGCCTGAAGGAGGGCTATTTCTTTTCTTACATTTACCTAAAAAAATGGATGCATCTCACTTATTTGCAAGAGCTATAAAAGGAAACGTAGCTTTTGTCATAGGAAGTGTATTTCATTGTGATGGTAGTGGCAAAAACACAGCAAGAATAAATTTCTCATTTTGCTCTAAAGAGGTAGCAAGAGAAGGTGTAAAAAGACTTGCAAAAGCAATTAAAGATGAAATAGCAGAATTAGAAAAAAATAAGGTTTAATTAGTTAATATTAGTTAATATAATTTTATATATTCTACAGGGTTGCCTACCCATTTTAAAAATTTAAGAAAGTCGTCATAAGAAATTACTATAGAAGCGGTATTTATACATGGATGAAAACTTATTTTTTGACTATTTTTTAAATTTTCATCAATAAATACATAAACTTCTTTATTTATATCATTAATTAATCCAAAAGGTGTTACAGAACCTGGATTAAGGCCCAAATACTTCATCAATCTTTGTGGAGAAGCAAAAGTAAGTTTACCTTGTTTAAGCTTATTTTCAAGTTTTTTGATTGGCAAGGTTTGCTTATAGTCAATTATAACTAAATAATGTTTATCTCCCTTATGATTTCTAAAAAATAAATTCTTGCAATGAGTAGCTTCTATATTAGACCAATATTTCGACGCTACCTCAACTGTAGGAGCAGGTGGATGTTCATAGTAATCAAATTTAATATTTAATTTATTTAAAATTTCATATAGTAGTGTTGAGCCTTGCAAAATTGTTTCATCATAATGTAAATTATCAGAAAGATTCATAAGAGCTAATTAATTTCTTTAATAAGAACCCATAAATTTTCTAATAAACCATTCAGAAGACATAAGAATAATAATTATTACTAATACCCAAAACAAATTTATTACATCACTATATTTTTTTTCTATATAAGATATTGTTTTTATTTCTTCTTTTGATTTAATTATATCATAAATATTTAACATTTCTGATGGATACAACATTTTACCATTATGTCTATTAGCCAAATTATATAACAAAGAATGGTCAGCAACAGTATTTATATATTCAACATTCAGTTTAGAAACAGTAAAACCTCCTTTAGCAGAATA
>DAOTOD010000212.1:0-3334 GCA_035451165.1 Bacteroidales bacterium | reverse complement strand
GGGATAAAATTAAATTGTAAAACAGCAGCATCGTAAATAGTATAACCTGGTACTAAAGCAGCAAGTTGAGGGTCGCTTCCAGTAGAATTAACAGTACTAGCGAAATTACTTACCGGGCCTCCTGCTTGAGTTACATTACCTGTAGATAAAATTATGCCACTAGTAATTCCTAAATTAGTAGGGTTTGCTCCAGTGGTAAATGTTCCAATTGAATTAGTCGCGCCTGAAAAAGTAACATTACTAACGGTAACACCACTTCCTACTAGTATATTTTGAACTAATTGAGTAGGTGTCATACCTGTATTAACTATTAACTGGGAATATGTTGTATTTGTTATTAGTAATAATAAAAATAATAGTATATAATTGTAGTTTAGATTGTTATAAAGTGATTTATGTTTTATTTTTAATATAAATTTTTTCATGATTGTATAAATATACAAAAAATATTAACCGTTTTTTATTAAATTAATAATACCATGGTAAGATTTATTTTTTTTACTTTGTTGTAAAATATAATAATAAACACCATCTGAACAATTTGCCCCATCCCAATCGTTTTTATAGTCTGAACTTTCATAAACTTTATTACCCCATCTATTAAAAATAATTAAACTACTTTTAGGGTATTGTTCAATATTTTTTATTACAAAAAAGTCGTTTATCCCGTCTCCATTAGGTGTAAATACATTAGGAATTTCTATAGGGCACTCTACTAGAACGGTTATGGAATTGCTAACTATAGCATTACCACAGGTGTCTATTACTTTAACAAAATAAGTAGTAGTTTGTTCAGGAGTTACAGTGGCTGTAGCATTGTTACTAATATTAGGTTCCCATATATATTGGAATGGGCCATATCCTCCTGTAAAATTTACATTTATGTTAGAAGATTCTCCAAGTTGTGGGCATATAACTGTATCACCTGTAATGTTTATTACCATGGGATTAACATTTTTAATGTAAATAGTTGCTTTAACTGTGTCATTAGAGCATGATAATATTTGTGGAATTAAAATAGTAACAGTTTCATCGTTTTCTGGAATACCATCAAAAATTGGGTTAATTATAAGAAAGGCAGAATCTTGACCTGGCATAAAAACTATACTATCTGCTATTGGATTACCATTTATATCTTGGTAATCGACACCATTTGTTGCAGTACCTCCTATTATGTAATGTATAGTAAAAGGTTGAGAACTCGAAGCATTATCACGTGTAAATGTAAAAACTGCCACACCACAACCTTCGACCATAATAGAGTCATTGGTACTAGCGATAGCACTAATGTCAACAGTAGGAGAGCTAAAACTTTTAGCTTCAAGAAAAACTCCTGAATCGTATATACCATCGCCAGCGTCAGCTATAGCTATTTTTATATGGTATGTTTGACATGGGACAACATGGGCTACAGCTTCTAATACCTTAGTAAACCCGTCATATTGTACAGTGGTGCCATTGATATTGTCAATGTAATAATTGCTGTAGGATAAAGATATACAACCTGAGGCTGTATAACTACTACCAGGTGAACCACTATTTATAGAGTTTATAGCTACAGGGATAGTGGTATTTGGTATTAGGGCGATATTTTTATTATTATACATACCACCAAGTGGATTAGGGCCTGTTAAGAAGAAAGCGAAAACGTCATTATAAGAAGAGCAAACATATTCAGGATATTCTTCAGAACCGAATACATAATTAAATCTTATAGTATCAGAAGAAGGGATAAAATCAAATTCTAACACAGCTGCATCATAAGTATCATATCCAGCGATGTTAGTAAGTTGTTGGTCACCAGGTTTTGATAAGTCTAATCCTGCAAATCCTGAATTATTAGGTCCTATTGCATCAGATATATTACCTGTAGCTAAGATTATGCCACTAGGTATACCTATATTAGAAGAAGTTCCTATGAAAGAACCTATTGCGGAAAGCGAACCTGTGTATTGAATATTCGATACACTTACTCCTGCACCTAATAAAACATTTTGTACTAGTTGTTGTGGGCTCATTGAGTTATTAACTACTAGTTGAGCATGTAGATATACATTATAAAATAAAAATATATTTATTAAAGAATACCTTAGATAAGATAGTAATTTTGACATAATTTTATTTATATATTTAATTTAAAAAAACATACAAAGTTAAAATAATGTTCTTAACAAAAACTTAGACAGTTAACAAAATAATTAAGTTGCTCATAAATCTTTTAATAATTCCTGCCTTTTTTTAAATTCTAACAAACCTTGTTTAAGAAATTTTATAAAATTATCAGGGTTTAAATCATAGGCTACAGGTTTAGTTAATAATGCTTTATTAACATCGGCAGCAGTTTTAATATTTATTGTAGGATCAAGCAAAACATAATAGGGTTGAGCATTAACATTAAAAAAAGATATTTGAAAATCAGCAAATTTTTGACCGATTGTTTTTTTTATTTTTCCATCAAAAGAGGATGTAATCCATTCATTTTCAGGGAGATATGTTTTGTCATCGACATATAGAGCTATTATTACAAATTCGTCTTTTAGAAGTTTTAATACAGTAGGATTCGACCATACATTAGCTTCCATTTCACGGCAATTAACACAACCATGCCCTGTGAAGTCAAGGAATATAGGTTTATTAAGTTTTTCTGCACATGTTCTACCTTCTTCATAGTCAAAATATCCTTTTAAATTATGAGGTAGAGTTAAAAAATTTGAGAATTTGGGTTTTTCACAAAGATTGCTAATATTATTGTAATTAGTAGTATTTTCTTTTATTAGTTTATTTATGTCAAAATCCATACTTTGTTGAGGAGGCAGGTAACCTGATAAAGCTTTTAATGGAGCACCAATCATTCCAGGTAAAAGATAAATTACAAAAGAAAATACTATTATAGCTAATGATAGTCGAGGGAAACTAATATAATTAAGTTCAGAGTCATATTTAAATTTGATTTTACCTAATAAGTAGAAACCTAACAAAGTAAATATTACTATCCATATAGCTAAATATACTTCTCTGTCGAGTATACCCCAGTGATAAGTTTGGTCAGCAATACTTAAAAATTTTAATCCTAATGCTAATTCTATAAAGCCTAGGAATACTTTTACTGAGTTTAGCCATCCTCCTGATTTAGGTAGTTTACTTAGTAAAGAAGGAAAGAAAGAGAAGAACGAGAAAGGTAAAGCAAATGCTAGAGAAAAACCCAACATACCTATAATAGGTTCAATAACTTCTCCTCGTGAAGTGGCTACTAAAATAGCACCAACCAAAGGGCCAGTACAGGAGAAAGATACTAACACGAGAGTAAAAGCCATAAAGAAAGGGGCTGTTATTA
>DAOTOD010000211.1:0-3355 GCA_035451165.1 Bacteroidales bacterium | reverse complement strand
TAAATATTTAAAATGCTTATAAATTTACTAAAATACAATAGATTCAAAATAATTGCCAAGTTAAACAACATAAAATATCAAAGGCTTATTTATGTGCTTGCTTTTGTTGTTGGATTAATTTCATCTATTGCAGCAGTGATATTGAAAAATACATTATATTACACACATCTTTTTTTAACGACCTATTTACATTTGGGGAAAGGTAATTTTTTATTTTTTATTTATCCAATAATAGGTTTAATTATAACAATTTTATTTGTTAATAAATTTATACGGCAACAAATTAGTCACGGTGTAAGTCGAGTACTTTTTGCTATATCGCAGCGTCAGGGCATTATTAAATTTCATAACACATATTCTTCTATTATTGCTTCAACTATTACAATAGGCTTTGGAGGCTCTGTTGGTGCTGAAGCTCCTATTGTTTATACTGGAGCAGCTATAGGTTCTAATTTAGCTAAGCTTTTCAAGTTAAATACAAAATCGATAATTTTACTTGTAGCTTGTGGAGCCGCAGGCGCTATTAGTGGTATTTTTAAAGCTCCTATAGCTGGAATAATATTTTGTTTTGAAGTATTAATGCTTGACCTTACCACAGCTTCTTTAATACCTTTATTAATATCAAGTGTTACAGCTGCTACTTTTGCTTATTTTATGATGGGCGATTCTGTATTATTTTCTTTTACTATTAAAGAACCATTTGTTTTGCTTAATTTCCCTTGGTATATAGTGTTAGGAATAGTATGTGGATTATTATCTCTTTATTTTACTAAAATTACTAAATTCATTGAAAAACACATTTCTTATATTACTAATCCTTATAAAAGAGCTTTAGTTGGAGGAGCAATAATTGGTATTATAATCTATTTGTTACATCCTTTATATGGAGAAGGATACGAAGCTTTAAAACTTATATTAACTGGAAAGGCTAACCAGTTGCTGGAAAATAGTATATTGTCACCATATACTAATGGTTTTTGGGGGTTAGTATTCTATATGACTTTAGTCTTATTTTTTAAAGTTTTTGCAATGGCATTAACTACTGGTAGTGGTGGAATAGGAGGGGTGTTTGCCCCTTCTTTGTTTGTTGGAGGACTTGCCGGCTTTATAACAGCACAATTAATTAACCATTTAACAAAAATTGGTGTTTCAATTAGTAATTTTTCGTTAGTGGGAATGGCTGGAGTTATGGCAGGAGTAATGCATGCTCCTCTTACAGCTATCTTTTTAATAGCTGAAATTACGGGAGGATATGATCTTATAATACCTCTTATTATAACTTCAACTATAGCTTATATTACAAAATCTCATTTCCAAAAATATTCACTATATACTGAAAAACTTGCAGAAGAAGGTAAATTAATGACCCATGACAAGGATCATTCAACCTTATTAAATATGAATGTTTACGACTTGTTAGAAACTGATTTTTTAACTATTAGCCCTGATGCAACACTAAAAGAACTTGTAAAAGTTATAAAACAGTCGAAAAGAAATATTTTCCCAGTAGTAGACAAAGACAATAATTTAATAGGACTTGTTTCGATGGATAATATTAGGAACATTATTTTTCAACCAGATTTATATGATAAAGTATATGTATATCAATTAATGATAAAACCAGAAGTTGTTATAGACCAAGAAGAGTCTATGGAAAATATTGTTGAAAAATTAAGCACTACAGGAAATTATAATATACCTGTTATTAAAGATGGTAAGTATATTGGTTTTGTGTCAAGAGCTAATGTATTTACTAAATATAGAAATTTATTGAAATCTTTTTCTCAAATTTAATTATGGTATTTTCAATTTTATATTTGGCCGTACAACTTATAAAATAATAATACCTTATAAATCCATATATTCTTGAAAAACTTTTTGTAAATAGCATTTCCCTTCTATTGTTAAAGAATCTTTTTTATCTATAAAAGCAGGATCTATATAAAAATAATGAAAACGATCAAAACGATTTTCATAAACGGAGTATCCATAAGGACGTACCCAGCCAAATCCTTCTTCGTAAGCGTAAAAAGCAAATTCAGGTGATTTAAAATTTAATAAATTTTTACTCCATTTAAATTCAGATGCATCTATGTTTAGTTGGGGCAATAAAGTAGCAGCTAAATCAACTTGACTACCAATTTTACTTATTTTAGTCCCTTGATATTCACGTTTTATAGTAGGCCCTGCTAACATAAATACAATTTTATGATATTCGGGAGAATAAATTCCCCAATTTTTAGGCGAGCCGTGACTATGATCAGAAATAAATATAAATAAAGTGTTATTAAACCATTTTTCTTTTTTTACAGCTTTATAAAATTTACCTATACACATATCACTGAAATTGATAGCATTGATATAATCATTTTCGATAGCGAATTTTTTAATTTTTTTGCTATATGGATAATCATAAGGAGAATGTGAACTCAATGTAAAAAAAGTTAAAAAGAAAGGTTGTTTAATTGATTGAATATCGTAAAAAATCTTGTCTAGAACAAAATTATCATGTATGCCAAGTTTGCCACGAGGAATAGAAGCATTAAAATCTTTGCCTTCAATAATTTTATTAAAATTAAAATATGACAAATAACTTTTTATATTACCATATATTAATTGCCCTCCATAATAAAATAAGTTAAAATATCCATTCTTATATAATTTTTCAGAAAGTGAAGGTAATTTTGAAAATTTATCTTGATGATGAGTAACTACATTGATAGGATGAGCAGGGAATCCACTAAAGATACAAGCTATACCTTGTTGTGATCTTTGTCCGGAACTATATATGTTTGTAAATAATATTCCTTCTTTTTCTATTTCACTAAAATATGGGGTAATACTATCATAGCCTCCTAATGATTTTATTACATCTCCTGACCAACCTTCTAGTATAAACATAAATATATTAGGCCTATTTGTCGTCAATATTTTAATTGTTGAATCTCCGTTTGTTGTATATATTTTTTTTATTAAATCATCGGTATACTCTTTTGGGAAAGTAGTAAAAGGATTTTTATTAATATTATTGATATTATGGCTAATACTATAAATTAAATTCCAACCTGAATTTACAGCTGCATTATTCAGTATTTGGTGCTCACTAAAATAAGCTTCACTTTGATTAATAGGAATTTGTTGTAGTCCACCACGAATACCTATAATAAATATTATAGGCATTATAATAAAAAATAATAAACTAAAAAATATATTGTGCTTTATTTTCAATACATTTCTATAAAAAAACTTTTTGTAAAATAAAAAAAGTAAAATGTTTATTATAATAAGAGCTATAATCATACTCCAAAACATTAGTGCAGGAACTGATTTATAAATTTCTTGTGGATGCACTAAA
>DAOTOD010000210.1:0-3355 GCA_035451165.1 Bacteroidales bacterium | reverse complement strand
ATGATAATTTTAAGATTAAAATGCCTATGATCGACTCTCTTAGATTTGCTGTATATGACAAAACCAAGGAAAAAGATATGTATGGCAATTATCCCACTGTTAACATTAAAAGTGTTATTGAAGGCCTTACAGGAGAAATACTTATTGATAATCCCTATAATAAATCGGGGCTTAAACCATTCCATGATTATCCTATTTTTAACAGCACAAGTGAATCGTATGTTTATTATGATAAAAAAAATATTCAGAAGGGTGTTTATAAACGGGATAAATTTTATTATAGGTTAGAGCCTTTTACTATAGATAGTTTAGACAATACTACCACTGAAGGTATTTTATTTAAAGGTTATCTTGCATCCGCAGGAATATTTCCCGATATTAATGAACCACTTGTAGTAATGCCTGATTTTTCACTTGGATTTGTAAAAGAAACGCCTCCATCAGGATACTCAGCTTATGGGGGAAAAGGAACTTATATATCGAAAATTAATCTTAGTAATCAAGGCCTCAAAGGATCTGGAACTATAAAATATCTTACTAGTACTGCTTATTCTGATGATTTTACCTTCTTCCCAGATTCTACCAATGCTAAAGTGAAAGAATATCAAATAAAAGAACAAAAAGCAAAAGTTGAATATCCTTTAGTTAATGCACAAGATGTAAATATACATTGGCAACCTTATAAAGATATTATGAGAATCACTCAAATTAGTAAACCTATTGAATTATACACTGAAAAAGCATCTCTGAAAGGAGGGCTAGTTTTGCAGCCTACTGGACTTACTGGGGCAGGTTTAATGGAATTTAGCGACGCAGAAATAGATTCGAAATTATTTAGTTTTAAACAGCGTGTTATTGATGCTGATACAGCTAATTTTAGGTTACGTAGTTATGATATGTCACAATTAGCTTTTACTACTTTAAATTATAAATCACATATCGATTTTGATCAAAGAAAAGGGGAATTTGTATCGAATGGAGGATCGTCAAAAGTAGAATTCCCAGTTAATAAATATATATGCTATATGGACCAATTTGAATGGTATATGGATAAAGAAGAAATTGCTTTAGCTAATACTTCTAATAATTACGATAAAATAGAAAAACTTTCAATGAATGAAGTTGTTGATATTGACCTTACTGGCTCCGAATTTGTATCTACACATCCTGAGCAAGATTCACTTAGATTTTTTAGTCCTAAAGCAAAATATTTACTAAAACAAAATATTATAAAAGCTGAAAAAGTTAAATTTATAAGAGTTGCTGATGCCGCAGTTTTTCCTGAAGATGGTAATGTTACTATACTTAAAAACGCTGAAATGGTCCCATTTAAAAATGCTAATATACTTGCTAATACTACTACTAAATATCATAACATTTATAAATCAAATGTTAGCATATATTCTGCTAAAAAATATAAAGCTGATGGATATTATGATTATGTCGACGAAAATTCTAATAAACAACAAATATATTTGTATACGATTACTCCTGATACCTCTGGTCAAACGGTTGGTTATGCTTATATATCCGATAGTACTGCTTTTACACTTAGCCCTGATTTTGGTTTTACTGGGAAAGTTAAGCTTGAAGCTAATAAAGAATTTCTCTATTTTGATGGTGGCGTATTAATAAGTCATGATTGTAATAATCTTAGCAGGCAATGGTTATCTTTTGAATCAAATATTAATCCTTCTAATATAACTATACCTGTTTCTGATAAACCTAAAAACCTTAAAGGTAGAGACATATCTGTTGGTATTTTTTATTCTCCTGATACAATAGGAATATATTCGGCTTTTATTAGTAATAAGTATAAACCTAATGATTTAGAAATTATAAATGCTAGCGGTTTTCTTATTTATGAAAAAGTATCCAAGGAATATCGTGTGGCTCCGATTGAAAAACTAAAACAAGATAAATTACCAGGTAACTTATTGAGTTTATCTAAAAGAGATTGCTATGTATATGGTGAAGGGAAAATTAATATAGCTAATAACACAGGTAGAGTTAAACTCGAAACATTTGGTAATATTACTAATTATCCAGCCCTTGATTCTACTGTACTTAATTTAGTTATGATGATAGATTTTTACTTTAACAAAGATGCTATGGAGCTATTAATAAATAATATATTAAAAAATAAAACCTTAGCGGGAACATCTTTATCAAATGATTTATATACTAAATCTTTGGCTGAAATACTTGGTGTAGAAGCATCAGATAAATTAATAGCAGAGCAAAACCTTTATGGCTCACAAATAAAAAAATATCCTCAAGAATTGGTTAATACTTTCTTTTTTACAGACGTTAAAATGAAATGGAACAAATATACAAAGTCTTATGTGTCAGTAGGTGAAATAGGTTTAGGAAGTGCAGGCAAAACACAAATTAATAAATATATAAAAGGATATATAGAAATACAAAAAAATAAAAGTGGTGATATTTTAACTATTTACCTTGAACCTGAAAAAGAAACTTGGTTTTATTTCAACTATACTCGAGGTTTAATGCAAGCATATTCTTCTGATAAACAATTTATTAAATATATTCAAGATACTAAGCCAGAAGATAGGGAATTGAAAACAGAAAAAGGTCAACAACCCTATCGTTATTCTCTTTCAACCGAAAGAAAAGTAAAAAGTTTTATTACTAAATTAGAAAATATAAATAACAATCAATTGGATGACGAAGGCGAATAATTAAAATTTAAATTTTAATTAAATATTTATAATTTTAATAATTATTTTTGTATAAAAATATATAAAAATAAAAAATATATGGTTTGGCTGTGCGCGTTGTTAATATTAGCTTATTTATTAGGGTCAATACCTTCAGCTGTGTGGATAGGCAAATTAATAAAAGGCATTGACATCAGAGAATACGGGAGTGGCAATGCTGGTACTACTAATGCTATAAGATTTTTAGGTTTAAAAAATGGAATTATAGTTTTTATTATAGATTTTTCAAAAGGTTTTGCTGCTGTTTTTTTATCTAGGATATATACACCTGATATTGATAATGAAAATTTTTTACTGTTGTTTCGTTTTGCTTTAGCATTTTTTGCAGTAATTGGGCACATTTTTCCTGTATTTGCAAAATTTAAAGGTGGAAAAGGAATTGCTACTTTGACAGGATCGACAATTGCACTTATGCCAATACCTGTATTATTATGTATTATGATTTTTACAATAGTATTTATAATATCTTATACTGTTTCTATTAGTTCTATGATAGCAGCTATAACATTACCAATAATGTGCTTTATTTTTGCTCGTTATACCGATACATCTCATCTTATATTTTCGGCTATAGTAGCTATAATAGTCATAATAACCCATAGAAATAATATTAT
>DAOTOD010000209.1:0-3365 GCA_035451165.1 Bacteroidales bacterium | reverse complement strand
AAGCCACCTGCAGTTAAAGTATCACAAATACGAGCTGCTATTCCCTGTGTTGAGCAGTAGTTTACAATTGCTTGGGTATTATTAGGGCCAGAGCCAATTGAAGTTCCCGAAGCACCTGATACTGTTCCTCCTTGGCAACCCCATTGAGCTCCTGTGCTTTGGTCAATTGTTGCGGCAACATAGCAATAATTCCCTGTATTGTAAAAAGCTATTCCTCCTTCTACTGCTGTACCAATTGTACATGCTGGAGCAAATGTTACTGTTTTTGTATCAGATGATGAGGGACATGGAGGGTTACTTATTGTCCATTCTAACACATAAGTAGTTCCTGGATTTCCTGTAAATTGAGTATTATAGCTTGTTGGATTTGATATACTGCCTCCCACTCCGCTTATTATTGACCATAAGCCAGTTCCTATTTGTGGATAAGAAGCGTTAATATATATGGTTGTGGGTAAACTAATTATATCATCATATGCATCAGCAATAGTAGGTGGGTCAACAACTTGCATTATTATAACATTAGAAGTAGCAGGATTACCATTTATACAAACTTCGTTAGAAATCATTTCGCAGCTTACTTGGTCGCCATTATTTAGACTCGAGGTTGTATAAGTGTTACTGTTGGTGCCAACATTACTGCCATTTACTTTCCATTGGTAGGTAGGGGAGGTGCCCCCATTTAAAGGAGTGGCAGTAAAAGTAACCATACTTCCTTTACAAATAGGGGTTGAAGGATTAGCACTTATATTTACTCCTGCAATTTTTGGATTAACTGCAACCCATGAAGTGCCATCATAATATTCGAAATTATGACAGTCAAGGTTATAGATTGTTAATCCTTCGGTAGCATTTTGTATTGTGTTACGTTGTGCTGTTGTCATACGAGGAATTAAAACTCCTTTTGTATTACTGTTCATATCCAGTAAGGCACTTGGTTCAGGAGTAGTTGTCCCAATTCCAACATTGCCATTAGTAACATTGTTAAGAATATTAGATGATTCTGTCCAATTATTACCATCCCAGTATAAAGTATTACCGATATTACTACCTCCTGATAAACTATTATTAGCAGTTTGGCTTAATTGAGCCCATTTGGTGCCATTATAATACCAAAAGCCAATAGTATCGTTAGTTTGGTAAATTATTAAACCTTCGGCGGGGGAATTTATAGCATTTCGTTGAGCTTTAGTCATTCGTGGTATTAATATACCAGAATTAGTAGAGGATATATCGAGCATGGCTGAAGGGTCAGGCGAAGTACCAGTAGTGTTTATTGCTACGCCTTGTGCAAAGCAAGAAAGGCTTGAAACAATGATGTTTAATGTTGTTAAAAATGTTAAAACTAATGAAAGTTTCCTTACCTTTAAAATAATGATTTTTGTAAAAATAATGATTTTTGTACTCATAAAATTTAATATTTTGAATTTTTCATTTACAAAAATATATTTAAAAAAGTTAAAATATGAAAATATTACCACAACATTACTTTCACATTTAATGAATAAATAAAGATTTAGTATAAAATTATTTGTTTGATATTCAATCAATTAGACAGGGGAAAAATGTTTTTTATTTTAAATTTTTTTCAAAAAATTACTGAGGCTTTCTTTTCTATTTAGGTTTAATTTTTTTCTTAATCTATATCTTGCAATTTCGACACTTCTGGTTGATATATTTAATATATCAGCAATTTCTTTAGAAGGCAAGCCTAATCTTAATAAAATCAAAAGTCTTTCTTCACTTTTATTTATATCAGGTAATAATTTTCGGATATTTATAAAAAAATCATGACTAACGCTATCGACATAAGCGTCAAATTCTTTTTTATTTTTTTCGAGGTTGTAGAGATTTGTATCTATAAGTTTAATTATTTCTTTAGGATTAAAATTAGTTTTAGTTAACGTTTTTTCCAGTTTTTTGAGAAAATTATTTTTTTCGTGTATATGTAAAGCTAAATTAATAAGTTCTTGTTCTTTATATTTTAGTTTTGTTTCTTGAAAATAGATATTTTGCTGGAGTTGTTCAATTTGTAATTTTTGATTGTTTAATTCGAGTTTAGAGAGTAATAATTGATTTTCATCATTTTTAATTTTATATTCATATATTTTTTTATTCATTTTTATCCTTTTTTGTAATATTATTATAATAATTATTCCTATTAGTATTAAAGTAATAAGTCCTTTTTGTTTATAAACAGCAATTTTTTTATTTTTTTCGAGTAAATAAATTTTTGCATTTTTTTCAATTAAATCTTTTTCTATTTTTTCAGCTTCATATTTTTGTGTTAATTCAATGAGTTTTTTTTGGTGTGTTTCGCTAAAAAAAGAATCATTAATATTTACATAGAGTTTATGAAATTTTAAAGCATTATAAAAATTAGCTTTTTTTTCATAAATTATTGATAAATTAAGTAGAGTTTTTGTTAATTGGTCGTTGCAAATAATTTTATTAGAAATTGTATAGGCTTGTTTAGCATAGAATAAAGCTGCATCATATTTTTCAAGGGTTATATATAATTTAGAAATTTCATTTAAACAGTCTAACGACCATATTTTATTATCACTTTCTTTAATAATGTCATAAGATTTTTTGTAAAAATATAATGCTTTGTCATATTTTTTCTTTTCTTCATAAATATTGCCAATGTTAAGATAGCTATGAGCTATTCCTAGTTTGAAATCATTTTCTTTGCTAATTTTTAATGCATTGTATTGATAATATAAGGCTTTGTCGATTTGCCCGAGGTCTAAGTAACTACTACCAATATTGCTATAAAGAGTAGCTAAATAAATTTTATCATTAGATTGTATGTTTGTAGCTAAAGATTTATAATAATATTCTAGAGCTTTATCGTAATTTTTTTGACAAACATATATAATACCAATATTTGCAAGGCATCCAGCAATACCTCTTTTATTATCGATTTTATAATATCCTTCGATTGATTTTTGATAATGTTCGATAGCTTTTATGTAATTGCCCATATAATAATAAATATTTCCAATATTTAGGTGACAGGACGCTATTCCATCATCAAAGCCTATAGTATTGTATATTAATAATGCTATATTATAATATTTTAATGATTCTAAATTGTTGCCTAAAAAAGAGTAACAAGTTCCTATGTTGCTACATGCTTTTGCGAAACCAGTTATGTATTTTATTTTATATGCTAATTGTAAGGCTTGATTTGCATATAACATTGCTTTTTTTAAATCTGAAACAACAATGATATCAGATAATTGATTGTAAATATTTATTTTTTTATAATTATTTTTAGTTTGATTTAACTCAATTAAAAGACTATCGATTTTATTTTTTCCTTGTATATTGAAAGAAAAAAAAATACTTAGAATAAATAT
>DAOTOD010000208.1:0-3370 GCA_035451165.1 Bacteroidales bacterium | reverse complement strand
ACCGAAACCAATAAAGGTAACTGGTGGTTTGGAGCAAAAAACAAAAATGCTGAATACAAAAACAAAGAAACTGTCGTAATGCAAGAAACATCTAGTACTAATAGTAATGGGAATGCTATTCAATACTCAGGTGTGGATTGCCCATTATATTTGAAAATATTAGATAAACTAAGTAGCAAAGAAATGGTTACTATCGAAGATGGTTCAACTACTTCAACAAGTATAAATAACTCAACTGGAATCTATACTTGGGAAAAACAATAAAATTAACTAACTCCATAATCGGTTTAAGAGGCTGGCTAAAAATAGACAGCCTCTTTTTTTTATAATTATAATAAAAGTTGTATGATTTGTTATTATGGATATACAATTATTATTAAATAAAGCTATTAATTTTGAATTTCTTAGTGTAGATGAAGGTGTTTTTTTATACAAAAAAGCTCCTTTAAATGAATTAATGTATATTGCCAACAAAATAAGATTTAAACACAATCCAGAGCCTAAAGTTTCTTGGATTATCGACAGAAACATTAATATAAGTAATATATGTTTTGTTAAATGTAAATTTTGTAATTTTTGTCGCTCCCCTAACCATCAAGAAGCTTATATTACTTCAACTGAAGAATACATAACTAAAATAAATGAATTAAAAAAATGGGGAGGGAATCAAATTTTATTACAAGGGGGGCTAAATCCATCAAATGATTTAAATTTTTATGTTCAGCTTTTTAAAACACTTAAAAAATTATTCCCTGAAATAAAACTTCATGCGCTAAGCCCACCTGAAATAATACATATATGTAAAATTTCTAAAAAAAATATTGAATTTGTATTAGAAAAATTAATCTTAGCTGGGCTTGATAGTTTACCCGGCGGTGGAGCTGAAATTTTATCAGATAGAGTAAGGAAAATAATATCACCAGCTAAATGCTCTTCAAAAGAATGGTTAAAAGTAATGCAAGTTGCCCATAAGTTAAATATAACTACAACAGCTACTATGATGTTTGGACATATTGAAACTATAGAAGAAAGAATTATGCATCTAATTAAAATACGAGACATACAATCATTAAAACCTCCTCAAGCTAAAGGCTTTATTTCTTTTACTTGCTGGCCATTTCAAAATAAAAATACACGATTAGAAAAAGAATTAGGCCCTTTTAAAGCTATTTCAAAAGAAGAATACTTACGTACTATGGCAATAGCAAGAATAATATTATGCAATATTCCTAATATACAAGCATCATGGCTTACTATGGGCTATGAAACAGCACAATTATGTTTACATGCAGGAGCTAACGATTTAGGTTCAGTTATGATGGAAGAAAATGTTGTATCCTCTGCCGGTATTAGTAAAGTAAAATTATATCCCGAAGAAATGGAAAAAATTATTATAACTGCAGGATTTACACCAATAAAACGAAACCAACAATATGAATTTGAATAATTAATTTCGTAAGCTTTTTACAAGTTTTATAGTAAAAAATCGGTTATTTCTGAAATTTTTTATAATTTAGTACGTTACTTTTTTGATAATTCATTAAAAGATGAAAAAGATATTATCCCTAATAATACTCTTAATTTTATATTACACTTACTCTTACGCAACACATCAACGTGCAGGAGAAATTACATATAAATGGATTTCTGATTATACATATGAAATTACTTTAGTCACATATACCTTTACACCAAGCCCTGCTGATAGGCCAGAACTTGATGTTTTATGGGGCGATGGCACTTCTTCCACCTTGCCTCGTATTGAAAAAATCAATATGCCTAATGATATAAGTAAAAACACCTACATAGGAGTCCATAGTTATGCCGCTCCCGGTACTTATAAAATATCTATGGAAGATCCTAATAGAAACTACGGAATACTTAACATTCCTAATTCGGTTAATGTTCCTTTTTACATCGAAACTATATTAAATATTAATCCTTTTATTGGCCCTAATAATTCCCCTGTACTACTTAATCCACCTATAGACAACGGATGCGTTAATGAACTATTTATTCACAATCCTGCAGCTTACGATCCTGATGGTGATAGCTTAAGTTATATGTTAGGTGTATGCAAAGGAGAAAATGGACTAGATATAGCCGGTTATACGCTACCTTTAGCCAGTAATTCAATAAGTATAAACCCTTATACAGGCGATTTAATATGGGACAAACCTATTTTGCAAGGAGAATATAATATTGTAATTTTAATTCAAGAATGGAGACACGGTGTTTTAATAAGTACCATACTACGTGATATGCAAATACAAATAGTAGCTTGCAATAACCAACCTCCTAAGATATCTAATATACAAGACACTTGTATCGAAGCAGGTAATTCGTTATCTTTGAATATAAGTGCTACTGACGTTAATAATAATTCTATAACATTAACAGCTTCAGGAGGTCCTTTATTACAAACTATTAGTCCAGCACAGTTTCAAGCAACTACAGGAATTGGTTCTGTAAATTCAATATTTTACTGGGATACTAAATGTGAGCATGTTAGAAAACAACCTTGGCAAGTATATTTCAAAGCCACAGATAATGGCCAACCTGTAAATCTTGTTGATTTAAAAACTGTTAATATTACAATAGTTGCTCCAGCACCTCAAAATCTTACTGCACAACCTATAGGAAACTCCATAGCTCTTAATTGGTCAATAAGTCCATGCTTAAATGCTATAGGATACAGAATTTATAGAAAAAATAGTTATTACGGTTACCAACATTCCTATTGTGAAACAGGCGTTCCAGCTTATACAGGATATATCAAAATAGCTGATATACCAGATGTTAATACTACTTACTATATTGATAATAATAATGGACAAGGTTTATTACAAGGTCTTGAATACTGTTATATGGTAATAGCATACTTTGCAGACGGAGCTGAAAGTTATGCTTCTAATGAAACATGTACATCACTTAAACACGAAACCCCTATAATAACTAATGTAAGTATAAGAAACACAAGCAATACACAAGGTTCTATATATGTAGCATGGAGCAAACCTACTGAATTAGATACTATACAATATTCTGGCCCATACAAATATTATATTTATAGATCTGAAGGATTTTATGGTACAACTTTTTCACTTATTGATTCTCTTTCAAATCTAAATGATACAATATGGATTGACACATTATTAAACACTAAAAATAAAGCTTATAGCTATAAAATAGGATTATCAAACGATACTCCTGGCAACTACGCGTGGTTAGGTTATTCTCAAGTTGCCTCATCTATTTTTCTTTCAATAATACCATCTGACAATACACTTCAGCTAATGTGGTCACTTAATGTTCCATGGATAAATAATTTATATACCATATATCGCTTTAACAATAATACTTTCTTATT
>DAOTOD010000207.1:0-3382 GCA_035451165.1 Bacteroidales bacterium | reverse complement strand
AAAAATCACGAATTCAGGGCTAACATGGAAATTAACTGCCGATTACATCCTTTATGACTCAATTACTAACAAATGGCAAATAAATAACTACTTTATAAGAGAAATTGATGGGCTAAATGAAAAAATCAGTAAAGGACAACGACTCGATACATTACTAAAATTAAAACCTGAAGATTTTTCTTCAAAAGTAAAAAATGTTGATATTATGGGATATAATGAACTAAGAAAATTTATAGCTGATGAATATCTAAAAGGAAGTGAAAATGTAAAATTCTACGAAGTAGAAAAACATAAAAGGATAGCTTTCCCTTTTGCTACAATAATTTTAACTTTAATAGGTGTATCTTTATCCAGTCATAAATCAAAAGGAGGCACCGGAGTGCATTTAGGTATAGGTATAACAATAAGTTTTGCTTTTATTTTATTTATGCAAATATCTTCAACATTTGCAACTAATGGGAATTTACCTCCTGCCCTAGCTGTGTGGATACCTAATATCTTATTTTTTCTTCTATCTTTATACTTATTGTATATAGCACCTAAATAAAATTACTAATCAATACATTATATGAATTAAAAGCTTTGTAGATATCACTCGGTATGACACCTTTATCAAATATACCGTAAATACAAGAACCACTACCACTTAAAGATGCATAAACTGCACCATTAGCATACAATTTATTTTTAATCTCTTTTATAAAAGAATAATCATTACTCAAAATATCTTCAAAATAATTTTTTATGTAATATCTCCACTCTGTTAAAGGCTTATTTAAAATTAAATCTTTTAAATAAACATCTGGATTAAATTTTTTTGCCATTGAATATGCTTTAGCAGTGCTTATACTAATGTTAGGATAAACTATAACAATAAAAAATGACGAAAAATCAATATTTATATTTAATGGTTCCAATAATTCTCCTCTGCCAGTAGCATAAGATATTTGAGGATTAATAAAAAAAGGACAATCACTACCTAATTGTAATGCATATTTTTTTAATTCTATTTCTGATAAATTTAATTTAAATAAATTATTTAATAAAATTAATGTACTTGCAGCATCTGACGAACCCCCTCCTAATCCCGCACCTATAGGTATAGATTTATATAAAAACATTTTTACATATGGTAAATCATATAATTCTTTTAATATTCGCCATGCTTTATAACATAAATTTTCAAAAATATCTACCTGAATGTTTATACCATAATTTTTTAAACAAATTTTATCCTCCATCGAAACAACAATTTCAACAACATCATTTACATTAATTGGGAAAAAAACTGTTTCTATTTCATGATAACCATCTAAACGTTTATTTTTAATATTCAGCCCAATATTTATTTTTGCACAAGCAAATCTTATCATACATTATTTTTTAGCAAAAATAAATTAAAAACCTTATTTGTTTATAATTAGAGTTTTTTTATATTTGAAAACATATGACATTACTTAATTCTGTTATATCCTGGCTTATAAAAAAAAGAATTCATCAAATTGAACTCTTTAAAAAATATCCTTTAGATGTCCAACAAGAAGTATTTACAAAACTTATACAATCAGCTAAAGATACCGAATGGGGGAAAAAATATGATTATAAAAGTATTAGAAATATAAATGATTTTAAATCTCGGGTACCAATTAGCGACTATGAAAGCATAAAACCTTGGATCGAAAGAATCATGAAAGGAGAACAAAATTTATTATGGCCATCTGAAATAAAATGGTTTGCTAAATCATCAGGTACAACAAACGATAAAAGTAAATTTATTCCTGTTAGCAACGAAGCTATTGAAGAATGCCATATAAAAGGAGGTAAAGATCTACTAGCAATATATTATAACAATTACCCTAATGCTAAAATATTCGACGGCAAAACTCTTGCACTGGGAGGAAGCCATAAAATAATTGAAATTAATAGTAAAGCTTATTATGGAGATTTATCGGCTATTCTTATACAAAATTTGCCTTTTTGGGCAGAATTTAAAAGAATACCTAATTTATCAATAGCTCTTATGGAAGAATGGGAAAATAAAATAAAATTAATTGCTAAAACCTCTATAAATTCTGATGTTACTTGTTTAGCAGGTGTTCCATCGTGGACTTTAATTCTCTTAAGAAAAATAATTGAAATTACAGGTAAAAATGACATATCAGAAATATGGCCTAATTTAGAAGTATTTTTTCACGGAGGAGTAGATTTTACACCTTATCACAAACAATTTACTAAAATAATCTCTTCTCCTAATATGCACTACATTAATAATTATAATGCTTCTGAAGGCTTTTTTGGAATACAAGATCAAACCGAATCTGATGAATTGTTATTAATGCTAGATTATGGAATTTTTTATGAATTTATACCTATTGAAAATATAAATGATAATAATCCTGACTCTTTATCACTATCAGATGTAAAAACAAATAAAAACTATGCTATGATAATATCTACTAATGCTGGCTTATGGAGGTACATAATAGGTGATACTATAAAATTTACCTCACTTAACCCATATAGAATTATAATTAGTGGAAGAACTAAACATTTTATCAATGCTGTAGGCGAAGAACTTATTGTTGAAAATGCAGATAAAGCTATAACAATAGCTTGCCAAAAAACAAATGCTATAATTAATGAATATACTGTAGCTCCTATATATTTTGACGATAATAAAAACGCTGCTCACGAATGGCTCATTGAATTTGAACAACAACCACATAACATGGAAATATTTGCTGATGTACTTGATAATGCTATTAAAAGTCAAAACTCCGATTATGAAGCAAAAAGATATCATAATTTAATTTTAAGAGCTCCTATCATAAAATCTATACCTAAAGGTACTTTCTATAAATGGCTCAAATACAAAGGGAAACTAGGAGGACAACACAAAGTGCCTAGATTATCAAATAATAGAAAAATTATTGACGAAATATTAAATCTTATTTAATCTTTAATGATGAAACTTTTTATAAAATTATTTATTATTACACTGTCTCTGATTAGCGGAAATATTGTAGCACAAAAGTCTGATTTTAAAGCTGTTTTGAAAATAAATTACAGTGCTTCTAACTTCGAAACCGATATATTCGGAAATATATACATGATTAATAATAACAAAATAACAAAATTTAATAGTAACGGCGAAATTATAACTTCATGGGCATCAAATAATATGTCACAAATTACTTCAATCGATGTTTCTAACCCATTTAAAATACTTGTATGTTTTGGCAACCTTGGAATAGTCCAACTACTTGATAATTTCTTAACCCCTATCTCTGCAAATATATCATTCACTGAAATAGGTTTATATCCTCCTATTATTGTATGTAATTCGTATTATGGCGGATTTTGGATATACAATAATAGCTTA
>DAOTOD010000206.1:0-3393 GCA_035451165.1 Bacteroidales bacterium | reverse complement strand
GCAGCTACTAAAATTCCAACATTTTCTATACGAACTTGTTGAGCTTCATTAAATTTTTTAGCTTTAACAATAATATTTACAATTCCTTTAACAATACCACCAAGGAATATAGCGAAAGTAGTTTCAAGTGGCAGGTACATACCAACACTTACAAGCATAGGACTTTTTACTTGCATCATTATAAAGCCAAGCCCCATAAACATACCAATAATAATAAGGGGCCATGCCATTTTACCTCCAACAATACCTTGCGATAACATAGCCATTAAACCTGCTTGGGGTGCCGATAATTTAGAACTACCAAAGCCACCTTCATAACCTTGAGAAATTCCTTGTGCAATATCAGCTTGATTTAACATATTAAGGATAAGAAACATAACCGCTCCAGAAATAATAACACCAATAATATCTCCTGCTTGCATTTTCCAAGGAGTACCACCTAGTATGTGACCTGCTTTGAGGTCTTGCAGCATTTCACCAGCAACAGCAGCCGATACACAAACTATAGCGGCTACTCCAAGTACAGCAGCTACACCTCCTGTATCTGGGCCAACTCCTATAGCAACAAGTATTAAAGCAGTAATCACAAGGGCAGTTAGAGTAAGGCCACTTATAGGATTATTACTTGAGCCTATTATACCAACCAAATAACCAGAAATTGCAGCAAAGAAAAAAGCAAGAATAATCATAACTGTAGCTGCTACAATAGCTGGTAACCACCCTGTATTGAAAATAAATTTAGTTATACAAAATGTTAAAATAGCAACTAAAGCTATGCCTATCATAATATATGAAAACTTAATATCTTTTTCAGTACGTTCAACATTAACTTCTTGTCCTTTAGCAGCTTTTTTAACATCACTTATAGATCTTTTAAGTCCTATTGCCAAGCTATTACGCATTTTAAATAATGTATATAAAGCGCCCATTAACATTCCTCCTATGGCTATAGGCCTTACAATTAATCTCCATATTTGTGTCATTTGAAAAATTGGGTTACTAACTTTTGCTACAGCTTCGTCAATAGTTAATTTTGGATCTTTTTGAATCATAGCGTTTGCCCATTCCGTAATAAACGACATATCGAAATGAGGAGCTGCAAAATAATAAACTATTGGGGTTAATAATCCCCACGCCAATATACCTCCGGAAAAATTAAGTGTAGCATATTGAGGCCCTATAATATAACCTACCCCCATATATGCAGGGCTAATACCTGGTTGGCTAAGTAACAATCCTCCTTTACCTTTAAAAAAAGTATTAGGTATAATATCGTTTAAATGTACAAAAATTTTACCTTGGACAAATTTGTAAGATTCTGTGAGAAAAAATTTAAATTCACCTAATGCTTGCACTATAGCACCTATTATCATAGCTCCAAATAAAAACTTTGAGCCTGAGCCTCCAGCTCTTCCTGCCTTATGTATTTCAGCGGCAGCAACAGATTCAGGGAACACAAGGTCAGCGTCTTCAACCATAACTCTTCTTAGTAAAGCTACAAACATAATACCTAACACTCCACCAGCTATAAGTATTAAAGTAGCCGTTATATAGTGGCCTGTAGTAAAAAAAGGTTTCCATATACCTGCGATAAAAAAGGCTGGTAATGTAAAGATAGCTCCAGCTGCAACAGACTCTCCAATAGAGCCAACAGTACGAGTAAAATTTTCTTCTAATATGCTACCTCTCATCATTTTAAGTAAAGCCATTCCAAGTACAGCAGCAGGATAAGTTGCAGCTATTGTCATACCTGCTTTAAGCCCTAAATAGGCATTAGCTGCCCCAAGGACAATTGAAAGTATCAGCCCTATGAGAAGGGCACGTAAAGTAAACTCAGCCATGTTTGTACTGGCAGACACAAAAGGAATGTGTTTTTTTTGTTCCGACATAGACATATAATTTTTAAAATTTACATTAAAATAAAATATTAATTAGCGAAATACGAAAATTTAATGCATATATACAAATTTTTTATCAAATATACTCACATAAAAAATATAATTTATATTATAATAAATTACATATCAACAAATTACGGTATAATTTTACCATACATGAACAAGCTTTTTAGAAACAAAAAAATCTTCTTTAAAAAAATCACATAATTCATATATTTGGTAACTTCTTCCTATAGACGTTACTTCATAATGTAAATCCCCTCCTTTCAAACAAATCAAACCATTAGGTACATTATTACGATAACTTGGACTTATGTTTTTATTGACCAATTTCCACAAGGTCTGCATAGGGGCAACGGCTCTACTCACAATAAAATCAAATTTTTCATTAACTTCTTCAACCCTTTTATTAACAACTTTAACATTTGTAAGATTTAATTCATTAACAACAGCTTTAACCACGTTACACTTTTTAGTTATTGAATCGACAAGATAAAAATTTACATTAGGGAAAAATATAGCCAAAGGAATACCAGGGAATCCTCCTCCTGTTCCCACATCTAATATTAAAGTATCGGGCTCAAATTTAAAAATATATGCAATTGATAATGAATGCAATACATGCCTTTCATTAAAATAAACAAAATCTTTTCTAGAAATTAAATTTATTTTTTTATTCCATTCTTGGTAAATATTATATAAGGAACTTAATAATTGAACAGTTTTATCAGATATGTAAGGAAAATATTTAAATATCAAGTCCATTTAAAATAATAATTATCATAAATAACAATTTATTTTAACATTATTCATTTACTACTTACTATTTACTATATTATTTTCTTCTTGTAGTTTTAGTTGTTGTTCTAACATTTCTTTTTCTTCTTTATGCTTTGAAATCATAACTACTATAGCTGAAGTAAAAAAAGGTATTAAAGGTATTTTAAATCTAACCAATGCCCCAAAGTTAGCAGCAGAAACTCCTATACCAAAACTAAATATAACAGAAAACAATATAGAAAATAATAATAAAGGCTCTGAAATACTTCTATTAAAAGCTTTTATTAAACCTGCCTTAAATAGTATCATTAAAGTTAAGAACAATAAAATTAAATTTTCAATACCAGATATTAGCATAAAGAAATTTCTAGCTTCAAATATAAAAGGACGATATAAAGCTGTAATAATAGCTAAAGGACCTACTTTTAATATACTTCTTAAAGAACCATCAAATTCGCCTATATTATAATTATTTTTACCATAAGCTTCTTCCCTTAAATGATCTTCTCTAGTAACTTCAGCTTTAGTTACTATTTTAGTGTATGAAGAATATTGCCCAAGCGATTTAGAAGAAAGATTTAGTACTAATGTACCTATTAACATACCCAAAACCAAAACTACAGGTGCTATCATATATTTCAAAAATTGTCCTTTAATTTTACTAATAGGATAATATAATACCCAAATCAAAATTAAAGGTAAAATAATTATAAAA
>DAOTOD010000205.1:0-3395 GCA_035451165.1 Bacteroidales bacterium | reverse complement strand
TTATGTGCTATGTAGGTATTAATTATTTTGTTTGCCTATAATTAGGTTAACATCAGCATCTCCGTCATACACCTTATTACATACTATATCAGTATAATGATATACTATAAAACTATTAATACTGAACTTGCTCATGCAACACTAAATTCCGATGCTCAGTATAATGATATACTATAAAACTATTAATACCCTAGACATGGAATTTTATATTAACTTATTGTTTATGGGCGTATCGTTTATAAAATAGTATTATTTGATATAATAGAACCAATAAAAATAAAGTACTGTACAAAAACAATACTAAACGTATTTCATGTAACAATAATGAAAGTGTTCTGGCCCCGATTTAACAAGCACTTTTTATGCTCGTATCATAATATTCCTGTAATGCCTCATGCGGACTTTTATATCCTAATCGTTCTATCATCCACTCTTCGTTATAACGCTTAATAAATTCTTGTACGGCATCTATTGCTTCTGCAATGGTTTCAAAATCATTTACCGAAAACACCTGCTCTTCTAATGTTCTAAAAAATCGCTCTATTATCCCATTACATTCTGGACTTCGTCACGAATAACTTATCTGTATCCCATAATATTCCATCGTGTTCTTACAATACGCCGATGTGTATTGCCCCCCTAAATCACATCGCACCTCAAGACCCATGGAACAGTTCATTCCAGAGGTCCCGTATAGCCTCAGTATGCTTTGTTGTATTGCCCTGCCTGATTCAAATCTATCCCCATGCTTCACCATAATAAACCTTATTACTTCAGAATTAAAATGATCAATAACGCCAAATAACCAAGCTAATTCTAACTCCTTCTCAATAGAATATTTCCCATGCGTTTTAACCCATCCCGAGCTGCTAATAAAAAAGCCTCTTCCAGCTTTCAATATCGCCTACTGATACTTTTACCTCCCGTGAAAGCATTTCTATACTTTCACCCTGTAATAACCGTAATACTATTTCTTCTTTTTTCCTTGCACAGGTGGGCACTTATTTATTTTATGGTTTCATCTGTACTCATATCTATTCCACTTTTTCAATCTAAATTGTATACTATTTTGTGCTCGGTTATAATTGGGGCCAATATAAAAAATATTCCTTGTTAACTAGTTTATTCATAAAGAAGAAATCCATTCAACTAAAATTGTTGCATTACGTTTATTATTATGATTATCTTCTACAAATTTATAAGCATTTTGAGCATACTTTTGTAATAGTAATGGATCATTCATCAAATTTAAAAAAAAATCATTCATTTTTTCTATGCTACCTTCACAAAAACAACCTGCATTATATACATCTATTAAAACACCATAATCATAATTAAGGCTAATGGTTGGAACGCCCGAAGCTGCTGCTTCAATCACAGTTAAAGGCCAATCCCCTTCCATATCGGATGTAACAAAAAAAACCTTCGATTCTGCCAACAATTTATATATATCTTCATATTTAACAAATGAATAAAAAGTCAAATTTTTAAAACTACTGGCTATGATTTTTATTTTATTAAAATACTCTTCTTTACCAGGGACTGGATTTGCTACTAACAAAAAATTATAATTCTTGTTCATACTGACAATTTTTAAATAACTTTCAACATTTTTCCATTCATCACATCGTGCAATCCATGCCCCATCATATTTTTTTTCTTTTACTTTAACGATCTTAGCAAGATCTATACCTTTTTTAAGAACTTTAACTTTTGTAATATCTGGATAACGCTTTAAAATATTCTCTTTTTCAATTTCATTTTGAGCAATGAGCAATGCAGAATTTTTGATTAGTAATGGAAAAAAAATGCATTTTTTTCTGGAATTTTGATAATATCCTAAACTCTCAATATCATGTCCAAAAAAGAAAACAAATTTTATACCTAAAATCCTGCAAAAAAAAGCAAGCACACAGGATTCTATTGTTAACCCTAACTGCATGATGCTATCAATTTCATAGTTTTTGATAAATTTATAAAATTTCATAAACTTCAATAACGCATTATCTGATTCTTTATAAAGTTTTATAATATTAAAATTATCGGCATCATCAAAATCAATAGTATCATATTCTGGTAGCAAAGTATAAATATTAGTATAATGATATAATTCTTTAACAAAATGGTAAAGATGTATTGTTGCACCACCAAAGGTTCTCTTAGACGTTCTATTGAACATGGCTTCAGAATCTTTTGGCAAAAAAACCGCAATATTTTTATTTATCATCTTCTTCTCGTAATATTTAAAATTATTATCACTTATGTTATTTGCAGCATTTCCTTTATTATTCTTACATCGTCTTTTGAAAATAACATTAATAAAATTAACATTATGTATAGTATGGTAATGATTAAAGCAGATACAAATTCATTAAAAACATATTTAAAATATAAATAGTATGAGGAAATTAACATAAGAGTTATTAAAATTAATTTTCCATAAATAAATAATATTAATTTAATTTTAATATTTTCTTTCTTATATAAATATAAATGAGCTGAATAATATATAACTCCATAAGTTATGACAACACTCATGGCAGAACCAATAACTCCAAATAAAGAAATCAGGATAATATTTGATATCATGTTTATTATTGTTGATATTATGAGTATTTTTAATAAAATATTCTGTTTATCCATACCAATTATAACAACAGAAGCTACATTAAAAACCAGCGGAAGAGCAAAAGATAAAATTTGTAAAACAGGAATAGCTTCCATATATTTAGAACCAAAGATTAAATAAATTATATTTTTTGCAAATAGATAAAATATAATCATAATATAAAATGAAGCAATACCTAAATATTTACTCAATGTATTAAAAGTAAATTGGAATTTGCTCATATCATTTTGTTCAAGAGCCTTATAGAGCATTGGTATTATAATTTTCCTTAAATTATTTGGAATTAGCGAAACAGTGTCAATGAACATAATAGCATTATTAAAAAGTCCAACGTAAGTAGTCCCTGCAATAAAAGAAATAATTAATGGATTTATTTTAAATGTACAATTCCAAAATATACTAATTAAAGAAAAAGGAATAACACTTTTTACAAATTTTACAAATATATTTTTGTTAAATATTATTGTAATTTTTTTAAAGGTTCTAATGGACAAAAGAAAAACAAATAAATAAACAACAATTAATCTTGCAATACTAATGTGATAATAGTTTCCGTGTAATACTATTACAAACACAACACTAATAAAAAAAATAACCACGTAAATAGAATTAATGATTGAAGGAAAAATAAAATTTCTTTTTGCCTCATCAGTGGTATAATATGTTGTCATAAATTCATTCCCTATTCTTACCAGACCAAGAATCAAGGTTAGTTTTATCACATCATGATTATAGCCTGTAAAATAAAGTGAAAATGCCATAAATA
>DAOTOD010000204.1:0-3399 GCA_035451165.1 Bacteroidales bacterium | reverse complement strand
TAGGAATAACCGACTTCGCTCAGGGAGAACTAGGTGATATCGTTTTTGTTGAAGTTGAAACTGTAGGAGAAAAACTCGCAAAAGGTGTATCATTTGGCACTATTGAAGCTGTGAAAACAGTATCTGATATGTTTATGCCAGTCTCTGGTGAAATTTTGGAATTTAATTCTAAGTTGGAAACTAATCCTGACCTTGTAAATAAAGATCCTTATGGCGAAGGTTGGGTTATACGTTTAAAAATTAATGATATAAACGAAACAGCAGATTTACTTAAGCCAGAAGAATATAAAAATAGTATAGGCGAGTAAAGCTCTAAAGGGATTGGTTTTGAAAAATTTTAAATATAATATTCCCTGGTGTTTATGGGGCATATTTATATTCTTTTTGCTAAGTTTACCTATTAATGCAAAAGATGAGTCTTTGTTATTTCAATTGCCTTTTATAGACAAAATTTTGCACGCTTTTTTGTTTGGTGTGTTTTTTTTATTGTTATATATTGGACTTGCTAAGCAATATTTTTTTAAAAAATCTCGTTATTTACTTTTAGTTATCTCCGTTTTATTTACAGTTGTTTATGCAAGCTTGACAGAATTATTTCAAAAAATAATTTTTACTTATAGAAGTGCTGATATTTTTGATTTTTTTGCCGATATTTTAGGCGTGGTTTTTGTTATAACGTTTTATTTTTTTAAAAACTTTTTTAATAGTACAAAAAATTTTTTTGTAATTTAGCACAAAATATTAAAAATATCTTAATAATTATGCAAGAAAGAAAAACAGAATCGGCAGATATTGATAAATTTAATGGAATTTTTTTTCAAATTGGCTTAATTATAGCGCTTGTTATTCCTCTGATTGCTTTTGAATGGAAAACATACGATAAATCAAAAGTAAAAGAAAGTAATATAATGATTAATTCGTTTGATGAAGAAATTATACAAATAACTAAAAGAGAAGAACCACCGCCACCTCCTAAACCTGAACCTGTTACTACACTTATAAATATTGTTGAAGATAATGTTATTGTTGAAAATGATATTTTAGTAAATACTGAAGCTGATCAAACTACAGAAGTCAGTAATTATGTTGCTCCCGTTGAAACACCTGGTGAACAAGTAGTTCAAGAAGAGGAGATTTTTACAATCGTAGAAGAACAACCAAGCTTCCCCGGTGGAGAAGAAGCAAGAATTAAATTTATAGCTAGTAATATAAAATACCCTCAAATTGCTAGAGAAAATGGTATAGAAGGTAAAGTTTTTGTTACTTTCGTTGTCGAAAAAGACGGCTCTATTACCAATGTCAAATTACTTAGAGACATTGGTGGTGGTTGCGGAGAAGAAGCTATTAGAGTAGTTAAAGCTATGCCTAAATGGATACCTGGTAAGCAAAGAGGACAGCCTGTTAGGGTTCAGTTTAATATGCCAATAAATTTTGTTTTACAATAAAATAAAAAAGGTGAAAGAAATAAAAAATCTTTCACTTTTTTTTGTATCATTTTATAAGTCATAACCTAATCGCTTTAATTGTACTAAATTATCACGCCAGTTTTTATTGACCTTTACTGTAAGATCCAAATAAATGTGTTTTTCTAACATTTCTTCTATTTCTTTTCTAGCTTCGATGCCTATTTTTTTTATAGCTTTGCCGCCTTTCCCTAAAATAATAGCCTTTTGTGATTCTCTTGCAACATATATCGTAGCATTTATTTTTATAGGATTTTCGTTTTCAGCAAAACGCTCTATAACAACTTCTGTGCAATATGGCACTTCTTTATGATAATTTAAAAATATTTTTTCTCGTATTATTTCTGATACAAAAAAACGTATACTTTTATCTGTTAATTCATCTTTTGGAAAATAAGGTGGTGAAAAAGGTAATAATTCTATTAATTTGTTAAAAAGAATATTAAGATTTGCTTTGTGCAAAGCTGATATGGGTATTATAAATGCTTCAGTAAATTCTTTATTCCACTTTTTAGTTAATAATTCTAGCTCTATATCATTAATTAAATCAACTTTATTTATAGCAATTACTATAGATTTATCCGTATTTTTAAGTGATGTTAAAAAGCTTTCTTCTACCTTGTCATTAGTCGAATCTATTACTAATAATATTATATCTGCATCTTCTAATGCCGATTCAATATATTTAATCATAGCTTTGTGTAGTTTATAATGAGGTTTAATAAGGCCAGGAGTATCAGAATATATAATCTGAAAATTATCACCATTTAATATTCCTAAAATCCTATGTCTTGTTGTTTGAGCCTTGGGAGTGATTATAGAAAGCTTTTCTCCAACCATAGCATTCATTAATGTTGATTTTCCGACGTTAGGCATGCCTATAATGTTAACGAAACCTGCTTTGTGTTCTTTTTGTGTCATTTTTAATTTTTTTTTCTTTTTTTAAAAAAAAATATTTAACTTTGCATCATTAAAAACTGCGGGGTGGAGCAGTGGTAGCTCGTCGGGCTCATAACCCGAAGGTCGCAAGTTCGAGTCTTGCCCCCGCTACTTTTTTAATTTTATTTATCATCTTATCTTAAAATAAACATCTTCCATTGTACAATAATAATCAATAATTTTTGCATGTGATAATTTTGCAAGACATTCTTCGGCTTCTTTATAGGTAATATTTGTTAATTCAGCTAATTGCGATATTGTTATAAATTCTTTTTTTGAAAGAAAAGTTAATAGCCATTTTTCTAATTTTGTATATTTTATGGTTAAAGGAATTTGCCTTTTATCCAATTCCCATATTTTTTTAATCACTTTAGGTAAAATAATATTTTTATCGTTTAATCTGTAATAAGCAATCCAATTATTATTGTTATCTAAGGCATAGATAGGTTTTTTATAAGCAACATTAATTGTTACTTCAACAACGGTTTTGTTATTTGAAATCAAATTACGGAAAAAATATTCTACCTTTGGTTTACAATACAACGAAATAGCAGCTTCAATCATATAAATTTCTTCTTCACTTTTTACTCCTTTTATTGAACCATTGTCTTTTACTCCTAATAGTAAAATTCCTCCTTTTGTGTTTGCAAAAGCACTTATTGTTTTAGCTATTTTTTTGGAATCAGAAATTAAATATTTAAAATCAAGCTGAGAATTTTCTCCTTGCGAAATAAGCTTCTTCAAATAATATGTGTTGTCAGATTGCATTTAGTAAAAAACATTACAAAAATTTAAATAAATTTTAATTTTAAAAATAATTATATAAAAATATTGCATAATTTTTGTTACATTTGTTATAAAATTTAATTATAAAAAAATGCAAAAAAAAATATTTTTATTTTTAATAATACTTTTAATTTTTAATACTCCGATTTTACTTACTCAAAATTTGTCATTATTTAACCTTAATTCTAATGCTCCAATAATAAATGGTTCT
>DAOTOD010000203.1:0-3407 GCA_035451165.1 Bacteroidales bacterium | reverse complement strand
TCACTCCATATTCTTCAGCTTTTAACCAATCATAACACGTAGGAAGTCCCAATATTGATTTTACTTTAGCTCTATTACTATAAGCCTCTCCATAATCGGGCTTTAAGGTAATTGCTATAGAATAATTATTTAAAGCAGAGTCTAAAAGTCTTAAATTAAAAAAAACATTACCTCTTAAAAACCAAGCTTCTGGCAATTTAGGATAAAGTTTAATAGCCCTATCAGCATCTTTTTTAGCTCCATTAATGTCAGACACAGCTAATTTACTAAATCCATCTTTCACATAATCAACAGCTTTTGATTTTCTATCGGTGCAAGATAAAGAAAATATAAAAGTTAATATAAAGGCATTTAACAACAAAACTTTACAAAATTTATATAACATAAATTATATTATTTGAATATTACCTATCAATAAAAAACGGTAAGTAAAAATTAAAATAGCTGTAATTACAAGTAAAAACACATTAACTTTATTACTTCGTCTTTCACGTATCAAAATAAAGTCAGAACGGTGGAAGTTAGATTGGAAAAAGATTATAGGAATAAAGATAAATATCATTGGGAGTGTCATTATCCATTCATATTGAGGGAAGTCAGCAATAAAAAAAACATCAAGTTTAACTAATATCAATAGTATACTACCGAAGAGCCAAGGTAGTATATACATTTTAAAAAAATATTCGTTGCGTTTTAATGGGGTTTCAATATATGATCTTGATAAAGCCATTAGGAATACTGCTCGAGTTGAAACGAAACCTATTAACATTAAAAAAAGTGCTGCTAATACAGCTATTAACACAATAATAATATCTGGTATTTTCATCCATAATAAAGGATAATATTGTTCATTTTTTGATATAAGTCGTATAATAATATTACCTGCAAACATATTGTATGCGTGTAATGCGAGCCAAAACAAAAATATTTTATATAAACCTTTTTTTCTATATTTAGTCATAAACATACCAGAAAAAATTAAAGCTAAGAGTAAGCAGCCGTAAGAAGGATAAGTAAAAAATCTTTTAACGCGATAGATATCCCAAGCACTTTCAGGTATTCTAGCTCTTACTATATATGGAGTCCATTCTAATGGCATTTTACAAATATAGGTTCCAACATAAATTGCAAAAATTTGATATATAAAATGCATTATAAAGCCTGCTAGTAAAAATAATAAAGTATAATTGATTATATAATAAAAGAGTTTAATTCTTTTTCTATTATCGTCATTAATCAATTTATCATTCATAGAATTTAATAAATATAAAAATATTATTTATATGATATATTAAAAAACTCATCAAATTTAATGAATATTTATATATTTTAAATAAATTAAGTTATATTTTATTAGTATTAAATTTTTAGTTATTTTTTAAAGGGGTTACATATAACTTTATATCTTCAATTGTTATTGTTTTATCACACAATATTATAAGTCTTTCTATAATATTTTTTAATTCACGAACATTCCCTGTCCATTTTATTTTTTCTAGTGCATCAATAGCTTCATTTGTAATATTAGGAGCTGGTTTACCTTGTTCTACTGATATTTCGTTAATAAAATGTTTTACTAGTATTGGTATATCACCTTTTCGTTCATTAAGAGGAGGTAAATTAATAACAATAACGCTTATTCTATGATATAAATCTTCACGAAATCTTTTAGCCGCAATTTCTTCTTGTAGATTTTTATTAGTAGCAGCTATGACACGAACGTCAACATTAATAGGTTTTTCACCACCCACCCTATATATTTTATTTTCTTGTAAAGCTCTTAGTACTTTTGCTTGAGCTGATAAGCTCATATCTCCTATTTCATCAAGGAATAAAGTACCTCCTGAAGCTTGTTCAAAATCTCCTTTTCTTTGTTTAATAGCTGAAGTAAAAGAACCTTTTTCATGGCCGAACAATTCACTTTCAATCAATTCAGAAGGGATAGCAGCACAATTAACTTCAACGAAAGGTCCATTAGCTCTATTACTTTTTTCATGTAACCATCGAGCTACAAGCTCTTTGCCAGTACCATTTTCTCCTGTTATTAATACTCTAACGTTGGTTGGAGCAACTTTTTCAATAAGTTCTTTAACCTTATTAATTTCAGGAGAGTTACCTATCATCTCATATGTTCTATTTACTTTCCTTTTTAAAATTTGAGTTTCTTTAATTAAATGTGAAGTATCTTGGGCATTACGAAGAGTAATAAGTAATCTATTTAAATCTAATGGTTTACTTATATAATCATATGCTCCTTTTTTGATAGCTTCTACAGCAGTATCTATGTTTCCATGGCCGGAAATCATAATAACAGGCACATCAGAAAATTTTTTAATTTGAGCTAATACTTCTATACCATCGATGCCTGGCATTTTAATATCACATAAAACCACATCAAACTGTTGTTCTTTTAGTATTTTTAAACCTTCTATTCCATCGCAAGCTAAGCTTACTTCATAATTTTCATATTCTAATATCTCTTTAAGGGTTTTACGTATGCTTTGTTCATCATCTATTACAAGTATTTTAGCCATATGTATTATTATTTTCTTTTTAATGTTATAACAGTAATTTCAGGGTACAAACCTATCCTTGCCGAAAAGCCTATATATCCAAATCCCTGATTAACATATAAATAACTATTTTTTATTTTATATAATCCCATATAATATTTATATTTTAAAGAAGCTGGGCTCCATTTAACTTTATTAAAATTAAACCCCATTTGCATAGCATGAGTATGACCCGATAAAGTCAAATCAAAATTATAATATGGTAAAATATTATTTTCGAGTACTTCCGGATTATGTGATAATAATATTTTAAACTTAACTGTATTAAATCCTTTAATTGCTTTATTAATATCAGCATATTTTTTGAAAGGTGGTTTTCCCCAGCTATCTATTCCTGTTATGGCAATAGAATCTTGTCCTTTATGAATAATATCACTTTGGTTTCTTAGAGTTATAAATCCCATTTTGGAAAGTATATAAGTTACCTTATCCCCCGTACTACTATCTGAATTAACATTATTCAATTCCCATTTAAAAAAATCGTCCATATCGTGATTTCCTAAAACAGCATACTTACCATAAGGTGGTTTCAATTCATTAAACATTTCAACATATTCAGCAGCTTCCAAAGGATCAACGTTTATTAAATCTCCTGTAAAAACTATTAAATCAGGTTTATTCAATGATATATACTTTAACCCTTTTTTCACTAAATAAGGTCTATTAAAACTACCCAAGTGGGTATCAGATATTTGTATTATTTTAAATCCATCAAAATCATGTGGTAAATTATCAAATTCTATTTCAATATTTTTTATTTTAAAATCGCTTGTACCATATGACATTCCATAAATAATAACTATTGCTAGTACTATTGACAAAATCAATCCTAAA
>DAOTOD010000202.1:0-3410 GCA_035451165.1 Bacteroidales bacterium | reverse complement strand
ATTTATTAACACTCCTTGTCTTAGTTTGTTTCCCAATACCTTTATTAAAGTTGTTGCTATTGATAAAGAATAAATCATGCAATTATACAATTAATAATTTTAAATTTGAATTTAATTCTTTATTGAAAAGTCTACTATTATTTTGTTAAAAACTTTGTATATAGACACACTAACTGAGATGCTACCAACTTTTTTAATACATTTAATTATCACTGTTAACGAGCCAATTAAAACAAGATGCTGTCTTAAAAGGGCAATCTTTTTATTTTGCTGAAAATCAACACTATATCATTAATAACTTTTTTTATAATAAATTGATAGTCAATTACTTAAAATGATTATCTCTATTGCGTAAAAATTTCAAGGACAAAATTCAAACCGTATCAGCAAAAATCAAATGATAACAATACCACTGACTTTTAAAGGGCTAATTCAGGTCAATCTTTCTGTAAAGGTTGGTTAACCAATTATTGAAGATATTAATCTTGATCCTTTGTTTAAAAATTATAAAGTTAAAAGTAAGGGCAATTGAATCATAAAAGTCAGCCACTGACTAAACGTGTTAAAAGCCAAGGCAAATGAACGTTTACTAAGCAAGCAAGAAATAAACCATAGAAGTAAAAAACACGTTGATGTCGAAACTGTTTTTTGGAATAATTAACCAAAACAAAAACTTTAGAAGCTTCATGTTTAAAAGTTTGAATAAGTAAGTATTATATTTGGATTGCTCGCAAGAAACACAATCTGAAAAAACTCGCTAAAAGGCTTTTTTTTTGGTAAGTTTTTCGAGCTTTTAAAATCTTTTTTACAACACTTCAGCGTTAAACCATGTTATCATAAAGCCTTTACTAACATTTTTTCAATAAAACTGCAAACAATTCCGAATGTAAAAAAAAGAGGCCATCTCGTTTTTGAGACAACCTCTACTTGTTATTAACCAATAAACTAATTAATGATTATTAACGACCTCCTCTACCTCCCATGGTCATAGCATCCCAACCATCACTATAGTAATAACGCTGGCTTATCTTGGCTTCCTGATTGCTCCCTCGCCAACTACCACCTCTATAGGCATAATATTGTGTACTCATACTAGTACCCATCATACTAGTAGGCCAACTAGTAGGAAAACCATTCGTTTGACCTGATGTATTCATTATACCATCTCCTAAATCAGTCCTCTGTAAATAATTTGATGAAGCATTAGTTATTGCTGCTACTACTTCCCATACATTACCTCCCATATCTGCTACTCCATAATATGATGACCCTGCCTGTACTCTATTGGTGCTTGGACCATACGTAGAACCTACACGACGAGGACCATACAACGATGGTGATGTGTTCGGAGAACCATGAAACAAGCCTGTTGCTCCTAAATTCGTAGGTACTTCATTCGCCTTACCTGCATTCAATACACTAACTACATAACTATAATTCGCTGTAGATGTTACATCTAAACCCCACGGTGACTCAAACATAGGTGGTAAGCCTACACCTGGAGTACGACATATCTTTTCATATTCAAATTCTGTTATTGGCCTTAAACATGCCCAATCTAAAAACCTCCATAGCCCATAGTTATATGAACTATTAGGCTCTAAATAATTACATGCTAACGTCTGACCATCATCTACATCATTCCACGTAGTAGGATCATTCATTACATTATTTAAATTATTATAAAATGTTATTGGAGCATTAGGATCATACGTCAATGGCATATAACAACCATTCCTATAATTAGGTGCTGCTGGTGGCGTAGGATTTTGACCTGTCATCCAATATGGATACGATGTCGAAGATTGTCCTTGAGCCATCGGTGAACGATAACTTGAATTTGCAGGAGCATAGTTGTACTGGAACGTACGGTTAAAACTATTCATCATATCTACTATCTGTTGCTGTGTGACTTCATATTTCATTACCCAAAATGCATCATAACCCTTCGGCCAGTTAGCTGGTAATGTACCTGATATATTATAACCACATCCCATAAAACTTGCGCCATAATTTTGTCTCGTATACAAATAACCTGATGTCGAACCCATACTTATTGCACCTTCATTTGTAACTGAATATGGTTGCGTAGGACTACCTCCATTACCTAAACCAAATGTACAATATGACCCATAAGGTGAGGTGCCTGAGGCATCCCCTAAATAAAACGCACCCTGTGGTATATATACCATTTCTATCGCATATACCCTTATATCCCATCCATTTACTGGTATATACGGTGAATTCAACGGGCTATAAAAACCCCAACCTGTCTGCTGAGACATAAGATTCCTATCCCATAAAATACGAATGGTCTTACTAAAAGTCCCTGCCCCATCAGAACTACGATATATAAAGACACCTACTGCCCTCGGTGAACCAAATACTGTAGATGTTCCTAATTCTAACGTCGTCCCAGCTACTGCCGGATAGGCTGATATATTATTCAGCAACCACGCATGATTATAATTTGATGCAGGTGCTGCTGAATCCTTAGAACACGAAGGCCTTACTTTCACAAATACCCATGCCCCATCATAATTCATCGTAGTACCTGGAGTACCTGTATTGCGCCAGCTGTTATCCCAGCTAATATCAAACTGTATCGTATCTACATTCGTAGTCGAATTAGGCAAATGGGTAACATTACTTATTGTAATGTTGTTTGCCATAACACCATAGCTCATCGCTATAATGCCTGTCACCATTAATAGGCGACTTAATTTCCTTTTGTTACTTTTGTTTCTCATTGTTTTTGTTTTTAAGGTTTGACTTTATTTTATTTTATTTTATTTTTTTATTATTTTATCTTATTTGTCTTTATTTATCTATTGTTTTTATTTTTATTATCTTATTTAATTTTAATTAAATCAATATTACCATAAATAAAATAAATAAACGTTTCGGGGACGCTCGTCCTAATACCTTACTACCTATGATTATTAATATTAAATTATTACTCATATGTATTGCCTCCTATGACTTTTGGTTTTTATTCTTCTATATACAATTTCATTACTTTTACTCCTGTTTCATTCGTAAATCTTAACATATACGTCCCATAGCTTACTCTAGGAGTTATGCGATGCAACCCTATGCCTATGCCTAACTCTTCATATACCTTCCTACCTAAAGCATCATATATCTCTAATTTACCACTACTTTTACCATTATACGATATAATTACCTCATTACCAAATGACCAACAGGTAAAGTCTAATGTACTAGTACTAGTATTTGTATTATTAACTACATCGCCTTCTCCTCCTATACGTAAGAAAAATCTACCTTCACTCTCTTCCCCTTCTTCATAACTAAAACTATATTCACGTGTCGTTGATAAATCTACTGCTGCACCTTCTTTTATATCTTCTAAATAAACTCTTTTACCTATATTTTCTATCATGTCT
>DAOTOD010000201.1:0-3431 GCA_035451165.1 Bacteroidales bacterium | reverse complement strand
GCTCCGAGTTTCCCTGCAGAATTTATAGATATACCTGATTATAGGATATTAGTTGGTATGATTAGACAATTGGGATTTGATATTGTTGCTGAAGTTTCTTTCGGAGCAGATATAGTAGCACTTCAATATCGTAAACTTTTTGAAGAGAATTCTTCAAAAAGGTACATATCAAGTGATTGCCCGGCAATAGTATTTTACATAGAACATTATTTCCCTGATTTGGTTCCTAATCTTGCTCCTATTGCTTCGCCTATGGTAGCTATGGCTAGAGTTATTAAAAGTAAATATGGCAAAGATACTTCTATTACTTTTATAGGACCTTGTATTTCTAAAAAAGCTGAATCTGATGAAATAGATTGTGTAATCACATTTAGAGAATTAAGAGAAATATTTGCTGAAAAACAAATAGAGGCTAATAAAACTAATTTATCTGACTTTGATCCTCCTTATAGTGGTAAAGGTGCTATTTTCCCTATAAACAGTGGCCTTTTAATGACAACAGGAATATCGAAAAATTTTTTAGAAACTTCTGTAATAGTAGCTGAAGGTAGAGTTGATTTTAGAGAAGCTATTAAAGAATTTGAAACAGGGTTACTTAAATCACACCACCTTGAGCTTTTATGTTGTGATGGCTGTACTATGGGAGCTGGTATGTCCCCTAATGGGAAAAAATTTGTAAGAGATACTATGGTTAGAGAATATGTTTATAATAAGTTAAAAAAAATTAATAAAGAAGAATGGGAAAATAATATTAAAGAATTTAGTGAATTAAATTTGTCTCAATCTTTTACTCCTCGTGATAGACGTATTACGCCACCGACAATGGAACAAATTGAAAAGGTACTATCAACAATGGGTAAAAAATCCCCATTAGAACAATTAAACTGTGGAGCTTGTGGATATGATACTTGTGTAGAGCATGCAGCTGCAGTAATTGAAGGACTGGCAGAAATAGAAATGTGTTTGCCTTATACTATCGATAAATTACATAATAGTATTAAAGAACTCGCTATATCTAATGAGAAACTAGCTTCTGCTAAGCAGGCCCTTAAACAGTCTGAAAAATTAGCTTCTATGGGGCAATTGTCTGCAGGTATAGCTCATGAACTTAATAATCCATTAGGTATTATTACCATGTATAGCAATATCTTAAAAGAAGAATTGCCCGAAAATAGTAGTATGAGAAATGATTTAGAATTAATAGTTGAACAAGCTGACAGATGCAAAAAAATTGTTAGTGGATTACTTAATTTTGCTCGTAAAAATCAAGTTAATTATTCAAGAGTTAATCTAATTGATTTTATCAATTTAAGTATAAACTCTGTAATTGTACCTGATAATGTTAAAGTTAAAGTTAATTACAAAATTATTAATCATTTTGCAGATTTAGATTATGATCAAATGATGCAAGTTATGACTAATATTTATAAAAATGCTATCGAAGCTATGCCAGACGGAGGAGAATTAATAATAAATGTTAAAGAAAATAATCAAGATATTATTTTTGAAATTAAAGATACAGGAGCTGGTATATCAGAAGAAAATATTGATAAAATTTTTACTCCTTTTTTTACTACTAAACCCATAGGTAAAGGTACAGGTTTGGGTTTGCCTATCATATATGGCATAGTTAAAATGCATAAAGGTAAAATAGAAGTTATTTCTAACGATAATCCTAAAAAAGGGGAAACAGGAACTTGTTTTAAAATAATTATTCCTCGTAATAAACCGTTGTGAAAAATAAAAATATTGTAAAAATGAATGAAAATAAAAAAATTGTTTTAATCGTAGATGATGATATAGAATATCTTTTTCAAATGAAAATAAATATTGAAAAGATGGGGTTCCAAGTTATTACAGCAGAAGGACAGTTAGAAGCAGAACAAATTCTTGAAAAAATGAAACCAGATATTGCTATTATAGATTTAATGATGGAAAGCGAAGATAGTGGCTTTATTTTGTCATATAAATTAAAAATGAAATATCCTGATATTCCAATTATCATAGCGACTGCCGTTACTGCTGAAACAGGTATTACTTTTGAAAATGATTTATCTCAAAATAATAGTTGGATAAAAGCTGATCTTTTTATAGATAAAGGCATACGTATGGAACAATTACAAAGAGAAATAAATAAATTACTCAATATTTCGTAAAAATGGCATCTTTAAAAATTTTAGTTGTTGATGACGAAATTGGTATTCGCTCAGGAGTTATACGAATACTTCAAAATTTTGAGGTTGATTATCCTTTTATGGATGAAAAATTTAATTTTGAATTATTAGAAGCAGCTAGCGGCGAAGAAGCAATTAAAATTATAGATGAACAAAAACCTGATATCATTTTGTTAGATAATAAATTGCCCGGCATACAAGGTATAGAAGTATTAGAATATATAAAAAAACATCTATATGATATTTTTGTTGTTATGATTACTTCTTATGCTTCTTTAGAAGTAGCTGTAAAAGCTACTCGAGATGGTGCTTATGATTTTATACCTAAACCTTTTACTCCTCAAGAGCTTAGATCTTCAATAGAGAATATTACTAAACAAATATTTCTTAAAAGAATGGCGCAAAAACTGAATAAAGCTGGCAAAGAGATAAGATTCCAGTTTTTATCGGTTTTGTCACACGAACTTAAAGCCCCAATTAACGCAATTGAAGGTTATTTAAAAATTATGAAAGATAAACAATTTGGAGATAATATTGATAATTATATCCAAATAATAGATAGATCCCTTGAAAGAATAAAGGGAATGAAAACTTTAATATTAGACTTGCTAGATTTTACAAAAATAGAAACCGGTATGCCTAAACAAAATATACAAGAAATTGACTTAATAAAAATTGCTGAAATATCCATAGATACAGTTAGGCCATATGCTATACAAAAAGATGTTGATATATATTTAAATAATAAACATCCTGTAATTATTAAAGCAGATCCAGGTGAAATGGAAATAATATTTAATAACTTATTATCAAATGCAGTTAAATATAATAAAGATAAGGGAAGGGTAGATATTTATATTAGAAAAGAAAATAATTATTGTGTTATAAAAGTCGATGATACAGGTATTGGAATAAGTCAAGAAGATTGTAAGAAATTATTTACTGATTTTTTTAGAATAAAAAATGAACAAACTCGTCATATAACAGGCAGTGGACTGGGTTTATCAATAGTAAAAAAAATAGTCGATATGTATCAAGGTAAAATAGAAGTTAAAAGCATTTATGGCGAAGGTTCTTCTTTTATAATCTTTTTACCTTTATAAATAAAATATTTTTGTTTTATTTAATAACAATTAAATTTAAAATTATTACAAATATGAGAGTTATTAAATTACCTGAGAAAACAGTTGAACGTTTGAGTAAATATCGTCGTGCTTTGCTTGTAGCTTATGAAAATGGTAAACATTATATTTTTTC
>DAOTOD010000200.1:0-3433 GCA_035451165.1 Bacteroidales bacterium | reverse complement strand
TTAGGAGATATATTTGATTTTTGGTTTGAATACAAAACTGTTATTCCTAAAGGATATATTCGTTTATTAGGAAAATTAGCAGAAATTTCAGATGCAGGCATAAAAATAAATTATCTAACTGGCAATCATGATATGTGGGTTAAAAATTATTTTGAAAAAGAGCTAAAAATGACAATCATACGTGAACCTATTAAAAAAATATATAATAATCTTAGTCTTTACATAGGCCATGGCGATGGGTTAGGTTCAGCTGATACAGGATATAAAATAATAAAAAAAATATTTTCTAATAAACTTTGTCAAAAATTATATTCTCTTATTCATCCTGATATAGCGATACCTTTAGGATTATTTTTTTCCAACAAAAGTCGTAACTCTCATAATGAAGAAGATAATGGCGAAAGATTAATATTATATTCAAAACAATTAGCAGAAAAAGAAAAAATTGATTATTTTATTTTCGGGCATAGACATTTACCTTTAAACATAGAAATAATGCCCGGCATAAGATATATTAACATAGGCGACTGGTTAAAGCACTTTTCTTATGGAGTATTCGATGGCAAACAAATTACTTTAGAATATTTTACAGAATAAATTTTTATTAGCAAAAAGTTCATGATTTTTTTTCTACCTTTGTGCCAAAATATTAAAAACAAAAAGCAATGTCGCACGAAATTAATTTCGTTTCAGGGAGGGCTACACGCGAACTTGCAGAAAAAATTGCAAAATGTTTTGGGAAGGAATTACGAAATGTAAAAATAAATGTATTTAGTGACGGAGAATTTCAACCTTCTTTTGAAGAAACTGTTAGAGGTAATGAATTATTTATAATTCAATCAACTTATGCTCCTGCTGATAATTTAATGGAACTATTAATGCTTATAGATGCAGCTAAAAGAGCATCTGCTAAGCATATTATTGCTGTAATACCATATTTTGGATATGCAAGACAAGACAGAAAAGATAAACCTCGTGTACCAATAGGAGCAAAATTAGTTGCCAATTTACTTATGGCCGCTGGAATAAACCGTATTATTACTATGGATCTCCATGCTGACCAAATACAAGGTTTTTTTGACGTTCCTGTTGACCATATGTATGCTTCTTCTATATTTGTACCACACTTACGTGACCTTAAATTACAAAATCTAACTATAGCTTCTCCTGATACAGGTGGTACCAGAAGAGCGGCAAGTTATGCAAAATTTCTGGACACAGATTTTGTAATATGTTATAAGCAAAGGTCTAAACCTAATGAGGTAGGCAAAATGGTTGTAATTGGCGAAGTAGAAAATAGAGATATAGTCTTAGTTGATGATATTATTGATACAGCAGGAACAATAACATTAGCTGCCAATTTATTAAAAGAAAAAGGGGCTAGAAGTGTAAGAGCAATGTGTACACATCCTATTTTATCAGGAGATGCTTATGAAAAAATAGAAAACAGTGCTTTAACAGAACTTATAACTACTGACACTATACCTCTTAAAAAAACATCAAATAAAATAAAAGTACTAAGTACAGCAAATCTTTTTGCAGATGTCATAAATAAAATAACTCGTTTTGAATCTATAAGCTCTCATTTTAATTTTACTACTTTACAATAAACATAAATTATTTATTAACAATTTAATTAAAAAAAATTATGAAAACAGTATCTATTAGCGGTTCTCTTCGCGGGAACGTAGGGAAAAAAGATGCTAAAAAATTACGTAAAGAAGGTTTTGTGCCATGCGTAATTTATGGTGGAGAAAAACAACTTCACTTTTCTGTAAATGAAAAAAACTTTAAAAACATACTTTATACACCAGAAGTATGTTTTGTAAAAGTAAATATTGAACAAGAAGAGTTAATGGCTATAATACAAGATGTTCAATATCACCCTGTTACAGATAAAATATTACACGTTGATTTTTTACAACTTTCACCTAACAAGCCTATAGTTATGCAAATCCCTGTAAAACTTAATGGCACCGCCCCAGGTGTTTTAAAAGGCGGCAGATTAGCTTTAAAACTAAAAAAACTAAAAATAAAATCTCTACCTGAAAATATGCCAGATAATATCAATTTAGATATTTCGAAACTTGATATAGGCAATACTATTAAAGTAAATGACATAAAACTAGATAATTTAACTTTACTTGACCCACCTAATACAGTAGTTGTCGGTGTTTATGTAACCCGTGCTGTTACCGAAACAGAAGAAACAAAACAAGTAGCAACAACTACTGCAGAAAAAACTGCAGATAATGAAAATAAAAATAAATAATATCTGTTTGCATTTTATTATGTAAAAAGAGGAAAATGTAAAATTCATTTTCCTCTTTTTTTTTATTATATCATAGGATGATATCTTTTTATATATTTACCAAAACCTTTATTAATATATACTTCATTATCATGAATAGCAATTTTACCTCTTAAAATAACTGTTTTACATTTACCGGTTACCTCTAATCCTTCATAACAAGAATAATCACAGTTCATATGATGTGTTTTTGCTGAAATAACATGTTTTTCGTCAGGAGCAAATACTACCAAATCAGCATCTGCACCAACAGTTATATTTCCTTTTTGAGGAAATAATCCAAAAATCTTAGCAGCATTAGTCGAAATAAGCTCAACAAATTTATTTATTGTTATTTTTCCTTTCTTAACACCTTCTGAAAATAAAAGTTCCACTCTATTTTCAATACCAGGCATACCGTTAGGTACTTGTGAAAAATCTTTTTCCCCCACTTTTTTATCTTTCATTAAAAACGGACAATGGTCTGTTGCAACAGTTTGTATAAGTCCCTGATTTATAGCTGCCCACAAAGCTTGTTGATCTTTTTTTTCTCTCAATGGAGGGCTTATAATCCATTTTATTGCATCTGCTGCCTGTTCATATAAGGAATAATCAAGTAATAAATATTGAATACAAGTTTCAGCATATACTTTTTGATTTCTTTTAGTTACTTCTCTTATTTTATTTAATGCCTCTTCGCAAGATAAATGAACTATGTAGGACCTTGCGCCAGTTATATAAGCTAAATCAGAAAACCTTCCTGTAGCTTCTGCTTCAGTTATTGCTGGCTGGGATAAGTAATGATATAATGTAGCAAGCTTGCCTTCCCATTTAAATTTAGAAACTAAGTAATTTATGATATGTCCATTAGTAGCATGAGCCAATACTATACAATTATATTTTTTAGCAATTTCCATCAAAGCTATAATTTGAGCATCGTCAATCATCAAAGTATCTTTATATGCCATATAAACTTTAAAAGATGTAATCCCTTCATTTAAAATCACACTTTCTAATTCACTCATAGTATTATCATTTAATTCACTAATAGCTAAATGAAAGGCATAATCACTATAAGCATTACCTTCTGCTTTTATTTTCCAGTTATTAACAGCTGTATATAAAGACTCTCCTTTATATTGA
>DAOTOD010000199.1:0-3463 GCA_035451165.1 Bacteroidales bacterium | reverse complement strand
TTAGTTGAAAATCAACCAAAAGCTTTATTTGAAAAAATTATTCGATATAGAAGCTTTAATGTACCTATATTATAGATGTTTTGTTAACATTATATATGTTAAGTTGTATTTTTAAAATGTGAATATCAATGAATAATCCTGTTGTTACAATACCTAAAGGTACTAGAGACTTTTCGCCTGAAGAAATGACAAAAAGAAATTATATTTTTGACACAATCAAGTCTGTTTTTAAGCAATTTGGTTATTTGCAAATAGAAACACCAGCAATGGAAACCCTCGATGTCTTATTAGGCAAATATGGAGAAGAAGGCGATAAATTGCTATTTCGTGTCCTTAACTCAGGCGATTTTATGAGTAAAGTCAATGATAAAAAAAACATATCATCGGAACATATTGCTAATTTAATATGTGAAAAAGGTTTACGATACGACCTTACTGTGCCTTTTGCTCGATATGTAGTACAACATAAAAATGATATTATATTCCCTTTCCGTAGATTTCAAATACAGCCAGTTTGGAGAGCTGATAAACCACAAAAAGGAAGATATCGCGAATTTTATCAATGTGACGCCGATATTATAGGTAGTAATTCTATTATCAATGAATTTGAACTTTTACAGATGACAGATCTAATTTTTGCTAAACTAGGCATTAATATAAGCATACATATTAATAATAGAAAAATTTTATCTGGTATAACTTATCTTTTAAACAAGCCAGAGTTGTTAACGATGATAACTACCATTATAGACAAAACTGATAAAATAGGCCATGCTAAAGTAATAGATGAATTGCTTGCTAAAGGTATTGATAAACAATCAATTAATACTATTGAGCAAATAATTTATTTAAAAGGTAGTAATGAAGAAAAATTAACTGCTTTAAAAAATATTTTTAAAAATTGCGATGAAGCACTAAAAGGCATAGAAGAAGTAGAAGAATTGTTTAATTATATAAAAAACATAGGCCTTTCTTCTTCTGTGTCGTTTGATTTAAGTCTTGCTCGTGGATTAAATTATTATACAGGTATTATAATAGAGGTTAAAGCTAAAGATGTTTCAATAGGTAGTATTAGTGGAGGAGGACGATATGATAATTTAACAGGAATATTCGGATTGTCAGGTATTTCAGGTGTAGGTATTTCTTATGGTGCTGACCGTATAGTTGATGTAATGAAAGAATTATCCTTATTCCCTCGACAAACTCAACATTCTATACAAGTTATGTTTGTTAATTTTGGTAAAAAAGAAGAATTGTATTGTCTTAAACAAGCTAACAAACTTCGTAATATGGGAATAAATTGTGAAATTTATCCAGAAAATGTTAAAATTAAAAAACAAATGGCTTATGCCAATAACCGAAAAATCCCATATGTTGTATTAATTGGTGAAAATGAAATGGCTGCTAAAGACGGTAAATTTACTGTTAAAGAAATGAATAGTGGTAAAGAAATAAAATCTACTTTAAATGAATTATATTTAAAAATTTTACAATTGCCTGAATGAAAAATTAAAAATTTAAATTTGCACTAAAAATAATATTTGTTAAATTAAAATTTTAGGAGGTTAAATAATGGCTTTAATTATAACAGGTTCGGGATTAACAATAGAAGATGTAATAAAAGTTGCACGTTACAATGAAAAAGTAGAATTACATCCTGATGCAATAGATAGAATAAAAACATGCCGTGCTATGCTTGAGAAAAAAATAGAAGCAGGCGAAATAATGTATGGAATTAATACAGGAATAGGTGAATTTTCAGAAATAAGACTTGATGATAATCAAATTAAATATTTTCAAAAATATCTTATATATAATCACGCCGCAGGAATAGGCGACCCTGCTCCTATAGAATATGTTAGAGCTGCTATGTTAAGTAGAATTAATGTACATGCCCATGGTAATTCGGGTAATAGAATTGAAATAACTCAAACATTGGTAGAAATGCTTAATAAAGGGGTTACTCCATACGTGTGCCAAAAGGGATCAGTTGGTGCTTGTGGCGATCTAGCTCCTATGTCTCAAATTGCTTTACTTATGATGGGGGAAGGTAAAGCTTATTATAAGGGAGAACTATTAGATGGTAAAGAAGCTATGGATAGAGCTGGTATCCCTATACCTGGTTTAATGGCTCGTGACGGTTTGGCTACTATTAATGGCTCTAATTTTTTAACGGCTATGTCTGCTATATTACTTTACGATGCTAATAACTTTTTAAAACAAGCTGAAATAGCAGCTGCTATGTCACTTGAAGCTCTTAAAGCTAATATGAAACCTTATCAACCATTAATTCATGAATTAAGAGGCTTTAAAGGAGCTATAAGAAGTGCAAAAGCTATACGTAAAGTTTGTGAAGGAGGTGATTTAGCAGAAAACCATATAAAATGTAAAGTACAAGATGCTTATTCTATGAGAAGCACTCCTCAAGTTATTGGAACAGCCCATGATGCAGTTGCTTACGCAAGATCTCAAGTCGAAATAGAACTTAATGGCGTAGGTGATAATCCCATATTTGTACCTGAAAAAAACCTTGCTTTAACAGGAGCTAATTTTCAAGGTTCTCCTATTGCTTTGCCTATGGATATGGTTGGCGCAGCTATTACTATGGTTTGTGTGCTTTCTGAACGTCGTATGAATAGACTTAATAATCCTGCTTTAAGTGTTGGCTTACCTGCTTTCCTTACCAAAGGAGCTGGTATGTTTTCAGGACTTATGTTAAGTCAATATACTGCCGATTCTCTTATTGTAGAACAACGTATATTATCAACTCCTGCTTCTATCCAATCTATTCCAGCGGCTGCTGACCAAGAAGATTTCGTGTCAATGGGTATGAATACTGCTATAAAAAATATGCAAATATTAGATAATGCTTATGGTATTTTAGGTATCGAATTTATGGCTGCTGCCCAAGCACTGGATTTTAGAGATTATAATTTTGGCAAAGGAACTTCTAAAGCTAAAGAAATTATAAGAAAACATGTTGAATACCTTGATGTTGATCGCCCACTATATCCTGACCATACTAAAATGAAATATTTAGTTAAATCATGTGAAATACTTCAAGCTGTTGAACAAGAAATAGGTAGTTTAGAATAATAAAACTATTTTTTATTTAGTGTATTGTTTTTTATATTTTTTGTTATAAATTAGCATTATATTTATTTTAATTATTTAATTATTAATTAAAAATTTTAAATTATGAAATTAAATTTAGTATATCAGGAAAAATATTCGCGTGGCGAATTATTATTAAGAACATTTTTTGGCTGGCTTTACATTTGTATTCCGCATTATTTTATATTATTCTTTTTAAGCATTTGGGGCGGAATATTAAGTTTTATTGCGTTTTGGGCTATCTTATTTACCGGAGTTTATCCCAAACCATTTTTTAATTATCAAGTTAAATTATTAAAATGGAGTTTAAGGTTACAAGCAAGACTTTATAATTTACTAGATGGATATC
>DAOTOD010000198.1:0-3473 GCA_035451165.1 Bacteroidales bacterium | reverse complement strand
TAGCTAAACAACAAAAAGAATTATTACACATTGAAGAAAAGATAAAAATACTTGACCCTATAAATATATTAAAAAGGGGTTACAGTATAACTTTGTATAACAATAAACCTATTAAAAATTCGGAAGATATAAAAGAAGGTGATAAAATAAAGACAAAATTAATGAATGGAGAATTAACAAGTATAATAACAAAAATTAATAAAAATGGAGAATAACAAACTTTCTTATAGCGAAGCAATAAAAGAGCTTGAAGAAATCGTTAATAAAATGGGCGATGAAAACATTGAGGTAGATAAATTATCTGAAGCTGTTAAAAGAGCCAGTTTTTTAATTAAACTATGCAGAGAAAAATTAAAAATAACAGAACAAGAAGTAAATGATTTATTAAAAGAAATATCAGAAGCAGAAAAAAGTGAAGAATAGAATAACGAATAAAAATTTTATTTAGAAATTATAAAACACTCTAATAATAAGGATTATTCCAAAAAGTATTAATAGAATACCAACACTTTTATTAACCCAAAGCATAATAATTGGTTTTAAACGTTTTTTTAATTTATTAGCCAAAAAACATTTAATAAAATCTGTTGTAATTATAACACTTAACATTGTTCCAAAAAAAAGCAAGTTATCACTTTTATCGTTACCATATTGAGATTTAACAAACAATACAACTGTCATCCAAAAAATGAATAGAAAAGGATTAGCTATATTAAGCACATAACCTTTAATAAAATAAGTAAAATTACCGGGTTTTTTAACTTTAGGAGGTAAATTATTAATCTCACTATTAATATTGATATTTTCATTATGCAGTTTACGATAAAAAGTATATATACCAAAAATAATAAGTATTACACCGCCTATTATTCCTAACCAAATATGATTTTTACCATTATCTATTATTTGAGAGATGCCAAGATAGCTTAATATAACTATTGTCATATCACTAAAAAAAACTCCCATAGCTAATATTAATCCAGCCTTTAATCCTCTATATATACTTGTTTGAATTAGAGTAAAAAAAGCAGGTCCCATTAAAATAGCTAGAGAGAGGCCTAATCCAATGCCTTGCCATAAAGGATTCAGGTTCATACTTATAAATTATTACTAAGCTTATATTCCTTAATATAATCTTCCCATTGTTTAAATTGGTCATTTTTTAAAACTCTAGGGAATTTGTTCTGACTACCCTCTTTACCCATTTTTCGCATCCAATTATAAAATACATTTAAAGGTAGAACTTCAACTAGTACCTCTTTAATAGCTTCAATTCTTTCTACTCTATAGTCATCATTAAGTTTTTTAAGATATTCATCAATTTTCCTTTTCGCAATTTCAGGGTCAATATTATTATCTGAGCCTAGGTACCATTTATGGGCAAACATAGATCCATATCTAATACCAGCTACAGTAAATTCTCTAACATCAACATCTAAATCGTGTTCAAGCATTTCAATTGCTCTATTCATATTTTCTTGTGACAAATGTTCTCCACATAGATTAAGAAAATGTTTAGTTCGCCCTGTAATTTTTATTTCATTTCTTTGTTTATAAGTAATTCTAATAGTATCGCCTATTAAATATCTCCATGCTCCAGCACAAGTAGATAATAATATTGCATACTCCTTACCTTCTTCTATTTCTTCTATAGTAAGTGTCTCAGGATTTTTTACAAGGTTATTTTCTGAATCAAAATTTTTATCATTAAAAGGAATAAATTCAAAGAATATTCCATTATCTAGAACTAATTCCATACTATCGGTATTAGGGCGGCTCTGGTAAGCAATAAAGCCTTCTGAAGCCAAGTAAGTTTCGATATAAATAAGTGGTTTTGCAAGTAGTTTTTCAAAGCTTTTAATATAAGGGCTAAATGCAACACCTCCATGAACAAATATTGACAAATTAGGCCATATATCGTGAATTGTCTTCAAGTTATATCTTTCTATTATTTTTTCTAATAAAATTTGTAGCCATGCAGGCACACCAACAATAACACCTATATCCCATTCAGGGGCTTTTATAACTATTTCTTCTAGTTTAGTAAGCCAATCTCTTTCTTTAGAAATTCTTTTACCTGGTTTATAATGATGTTGAAACCAAAATGGTATATTACTAGCAGTAATACCTGATAAATCACCTTCATAATAAGTACCATTATAATTAAGGTGAGTACTACCTCCAAGCATTAATATACCTTTTTCAAAAAACTCATTAGGGAAATCATATTTAGCAAGTGAAAAAATTTGTCGAATACTTGTACGCTTAATAGCCTTGATCATATCATTAGTAACGGGTATATATTTACTAGAAGCTTCAGAGGTGCCCGAACTTAGTGCAAAATATTTGACTTGACCAGGCCAACAAACATAACTTTCGCCATTAATTGTTCTATACCACCAGTTAGAAAAAATACTATTATAATCATATACTGGCACATTTTGGCGAAAAGCTGTAATTATATCTTTTGATTTAAGTATTTCTGAAAATTTATATGTTTCGCCAAATGATGTCATTTGAGCTTTACGCAATAATTTTTTTAAAACCTTTTGTTGTTGTTTTATTGGAACTAATTTAGATTGTTTTTTCAAAGGAATTTTACTTCTTAATTCAATAGCTGTTTTTATTATAGAACCGATTATAGGCATTTATTGACTGTTTTTAATTTTTTTTCAAATGTATAAAAAATAAAAATAATTTTTAACTAATTTTAATGTTCACGAATTATAAATAATATATAATATACTTGACATTTAAGTAAAACTAAGAATAGGAAGCAAAAATAATGAATGGCAAAAAAAAATTTCATCTTTTTTTAATAACTATAAACAATGCTAAACTATTAACACGATTATATTTAATTATAATATGTTTATTAACAAGTATTATTTATTATCCTATAACCAAATATAACTTTCAAAGACAATGGGATGATGCGCCACAAGTTTCTGAAAATAACGACATAAAAAATCTGTCATTTAATAAAGTAAAAAAAATTTTTTCATCTACCTATGTAGGTATGTACCAGCCACTAACAACATTAACTTATTCTATAGAATATTTTTTTTCAAAAGATAAAACAAGTGCTTCTATATATCATACAACTAACATTATTCTTCATTTAATTAATATTTTTCTTGTATTTGAATTTTTATTTTTACTTACCCCAAAAAATAGAATATCATCGAGTATAGGAGCAACTTTTTTTGCATTACATCCTTTAAATGTTGAAACAGTAGCGTGGATTTCGACACGTTCAAATTTGCTACTTGTACTTTTTATATTATTTACATTAATATTTTATTTAAAATATTCACTAAAAAACAAAAAGGGTTATTACTGGTTATCTATTGTATTTTTTATATTAGCATTATTATCAAAATCACAAGCTATTGTACTTCCACTTTTATTAATACTATTTGACAATTATTTAAAAAAAGATAATAAAAAAAATATATGGAATAAATTACCAT
>DAOTOD010000197.1:0-3476 GCA_035451165.1 Bacteroidales bacterium | reverse complement strand
ATAAGACTTTAAAATAAAGACTTTTTTTAATATCTTGTTCTTTCAAGCTTTTTAATAAATGAATTAATCCTGATAACATAAAAAATAAACCTAATGGATCAGCTAACCCTGAAATATAACTTACTGCTTCTGTTTGTATAGGATGTACTAAAAATAATAAAGCTCCTATTAAAGAACTTTTTTTACTTAACCCTAAATAGTTTATTATTAAATAAATACAAAAAGTATTTAGTACATGAAATAATAATGAAACAAGATGATAAGGCCATGAAAGTTCTCCTACAATTTGATATATAATTGAAAATACTAATTGTTGATTAGGACGATAAAAATTATCTGACATATTAGCCCCTTGCGTAACACTTGTAGTATATATTTTTTTTATGTCTAAATGATGAACATATTTATTTTTTTGAATAAAATGTTCATCATCGAAAAACATAGGCCCTTTTAATACATTAATGTAAATAGCTAACCCCCATAACAGTAAAACTAGAAAAACTCTTAAATTGTTTTTAGTCAAATAATTTAATATAGTATTAATTTTATTTTGAGATATTTTCTTATTTTTAATCATTATTTGTACTTTAATTAATAGCAAAATTAATTTTTATATAAAAAAGTTATAATTTCGTTCCCTGAAAATTATAAATAAATTTACTTGTTTTACTATGAGTAGTGATGATAAAAAAATTATTTTTTCTATGGTAGGAGTGAATAAAATTTATCCTCCTAATAAACAAGTTTTGAAAAATATTTATTTGTCTTTTTACTATGGGGCTAAAATAGGGGTTATTGGACTTAATGGGTCAGGTAAATCTACTTTACTAAAAATAATTGCAGGCCTAGAAAAATCATTTCAAGGTGAGGTGGTTTTTTCACCAGGTTATACTCTAGGTATATTAGAACAGCATCCACAACTTGATGATAATAAAACAGTTAAAGAAATTGTAGAAGAAGGAGTTAAACAAATAATTGATATAATTAAGGAATATAATGAAGTAAATAATAAATTTTCAGAAGTGCTTAGTGATGAAGAAATGAATTTGTTGATAGATAAACAAGGGAAGCTAACTGAATTAATAGATCACTATGATGCATGGGATTTAGATAGCAAACTGGAAAGAGCTATGGCTGCATTAAATTGCCCTCCCCCAGAAGCTCTTGTAAAATACTTGTCTGAAGGCGAAAGAAGAAGAGTAGCTTTATGTAGGTTGCTCCTTTCAGAACCAGATATACTTTTACTTGATGAACCTACAAATCATTTAGATGCTGAATCTGTTGAATGGCTTGAGCAACACCTTAAACAATACAAAGGTACTGTTATTGCTGTAACTCATGACCGTTATTTTCTTAATAATGTTGCTGAATGGATATTAGAATTAGATAGGGGAGAAGGTATCCCATGGAAGGGAAATTATACTTCATGGCTTGAGCAAAAAGCTAAGCTATTGGAAATGGAAGAAAAAGCTGAAACAAAAAGACGAAAAACACTTGAAAGGGAATTGGAATGGATAAGAATGACGCCTAAAGCAAGGCATGCAAAAGGTAAAGCTAGATTATCTGCTTACGAAAAAATGTTAAATGAGGAAACCCAAAAAAAAGAAGAAAAACTAGAAATATTTATACCTAATGGCCCTCGTTTAGGTAATAAAGTTATTGAAGCTATAAATGTCTCTAAAAGTTATTCAAATAAAGTACTTTTTAAAAACCTTAATTTTTCTATCCCGCCAGGTAGCGTAATAGGTGTTATAGGCCCTAATGGAGTAGGTAAAACTACTATTTTTAGATTAATAATGGGATATGAAAAACCTGATAATGGAAAATTTATAATAGGTGAAACAGTAAAAATTGCATACGTTGACCAAACTCATCAAAATATTGACCCAAATAAAACAGTATGGGAAGTTATATCGGAAGGACAAGATACAATTAATCTAGGTAAATATTCAGTTAACTCGAGAGCTTATGTAGCTAAATTTAATTTTAGCGGAACAGATCAAGGTAAAAAAACAGCAGTGTTATCAGGAGGAGAAAAAAGCCGATTACATCTTGCACTAACTCTTAAACAAAACGCTAATGTATTATTACTCGATGAACCTACAAATGATATAGATATCAATACCTTAAGAGCCCTTGAAGAAGGGATCGAAAATTTTGCAGGCTGTGCTATTATTATTTCACACGATAGATGGTTTTTAGATCGTGTAGCTACGCATATACTAGCTTTTGAAGGTAATGCTTCTGTATATTTCTTTGAGGGCACATATTCTGAATATATCGAAAATCAACGAAAAAGATTAGGAGATAATGTTAATAAAAAATTTCATTATAAAAAATTAAAAGAATAAGACAATCTTAAATAACAATATGATAAGAACAATTTTAATTTTGTTTATTTTTATACTATGTAATTGCTCGAATATTAAAAAAGAAAAATCAAATACTATTATAATAGATACTACATCAAATTTAATCAAAACAACATCATCAAAAAAAAATCAACTAAATGATAAATATATTGCTCGAACATTCCAATTTTTTACGGGTGAATTTTCTAAAGCTAAAGCAATGAAATTACTATATGGTCATTATGATACTATAAAAAATTTTTCAATATGGAAAATATCTAATGAAAAGGACCAACCTTTTATTACAAAAATTAGTGCTAAAAATTCTATATATACGTCTATTGCTTTTATTCATGAATTTGTTGTTGATACCATACCTGTTGTAGTATTAATTACCGAAACTTCTCATCGCGATAATAAAGGTTATCCGGACGATTGCCATGCTTGTGCCCCAATAATGGGAGCTGCTATTTTCGCTAAAATTAAAAATACTTGGTGCTTACAAAATTTTGAAAAAAATCTTGGTGAATATGGTTATTGGGGCAGGTTGCCAAAAATAAGTTTTATTAAATATGGCCAAAATAATTATGGAATTTTATTTGAAGTTGATGATTATAATAATGGTATTAATTCAGGTAAGTTTGATATATTAGGTGTAGTAAATGATAAATTTTCTTTTATAGGTAGTTTCCCAATGTCGTTTAGTAATGAACATTCATGGATAAGTAATATAAAATATTCATACCAGTCCGAATTTAATTTTATACCTGAACCAACAAAAGATTATTATGATGTTAGCATAAAAACATATGGCACAAAACCCTATGAAGATAAATATAATTATAACAAGAAAAAAACAAAAATAGCATTATTCAAAGAAAATAAAATATATTCATTTGATGATTCTTGTTCATGCTATATTTTAAAGGCCAGTTCATTGTACGAATCATTTGATACAAGTAAGAAAAATATACTTTCAATAAAATAATTTTAATTATGATAAATAGTATTTGTGTTTTTTGTGGTGCTAAAGCTGGATATAATGATAATTTTACTAAAACTGCTGCTGAATTAGGTGAAATTATTGCAAATAATAATATTAAGCTTATATATGGTGGTGGAAAT
>DAOTOD010000196.1:0-3497 GCA_035451165.1 Bacteroidales bacterium | reverse complement strand
ACCATATCCTTTCTATTGCTTCTTTGTGTAGCTTTTTGTTTATCAATAAGTAATAATTTGTTTTTTAATAAAGCTATTCTATCTTTAATAATACGTCTATCAGTTTCTATTTCTTTTTCACCTGGTCCTTTTAAACCTATTCCTCCACGTTGTTTCGACAAGTGTAACCACATCCTTGTCAAACGTGGCAATAAATATTGATATTGGGCTAATTCTACTTGGGTTCGAGCGTAAGATGTTCTGGCTCTTTTAGCAAAAATATCTAAAATAATATTTGTTCTGTCTAAAACTTTGCATTCTAATTCTTTTTCTACATTTCTTAATTGAGCAGGGCTTAATTCATCATCAAATACTGCAATATCAATTTTGTTAGATTCTACATAATGTTTAATTTCTGCTAATTTACCTGCTCCTATATATGTTTTAGGATTAGGCTTTTCGAGTTTTTGTATAAACCAGTTTTTTGTTTCACCTCCAGCGGTGTACATTAAAAATTCTAATTCTTCTAAATATTCTTTAATTTTTTTTTCGTCTTGATTTTTTAGGACTACTCCGATAAGTATTGCTGTTTCTTTTTGGGGTTGAGTATTATAAATCATGAAAACCAATAATTGAACGAATTGTTTTTATTGTGTTTTTGGCACTTTCACGTGCTTTATCTTTACCTTCTTTTAATACTTTTTTTAAATAATCTTCATCTGATGAAAAAGAAATTATTTTTTCTCGTAATGGGTTTATAAATTCTATAATATCTTCGGCAAGTTGTTTTTTCATATCACCATATCGTATAGTACAATTATTATATTGCTCTTCAAAAAAATTATAAGTATCAGGCTTAGAGATAATTTTCATTATAGTAAATAAATTTTCAATTGGCTGTGATTTTTTTTGATATTTTTGTGTAGGCCCAGTGTCTGTGACAGCTCGCATAACTTTTTTTCTTATTAATTCGGGAGTATCTGATAAAAATATAGGATTATCATTACTTTCTGATTTACCCATTTTAGTGCTACCATCTAGACCTGGTATTTTAATTAATTTTTCATCAAAGTTAAAAGCAGTAGGTTCTGGGAAAAAATTTACTTTATATAAATTATTAAATCTTTTGGCAAAAGTTCTAGTCATTTCTAAATGTTGTTCTTGGTCTTTTCCTACAGGTACCTTAGTCGCTTTATGTATTAAAATATCAGCTGCCATTAAGGTAGGATAGGTTAGTAAGCCGGCATTTACATTATTGTCTTGTTTACGTGCTTTTTCTTTGAAAGAAGTACATCTAAGAAGTTCGCCTAAATATGCATTCATATTTAATAGTAAGTATAATTCAGGAATTTCAGGAATAGAACTTTGAGTATATATAGTAGCTATATCAGGATTTATTCCACATGCCAAATATGCTACAAGTATAGATTTTACATTTTCGTTTAAATTAGTTGGAGTAGGGTGTGTTGTAAGAGAATGATAATCAGCAATGAAAAAAAAACATTTGTGCTGATTTTGCATTTTTACGAAATTTTTGACTGCACCAAAATAATTGCCTAAATGTAAAGGCCCTGTAGGTCTTATACCGCTTACTACTATTTCCATATCACGAAGTTAGTAAAAAATATTATATTTAAAAATTTAAAATCCAAAAACTTATAGATAATGCTTATTTTAGTTAGTTTATATAAAATAAATAATAAAAAAATAACATTAAAAGTTTTTATATTTTTTCCATGGATAAATTCTAATAGCTTCTGCTAAGCATTCCATAGCATTTTTGAGTTCATTTACATTAAGTACATAACTTATTCTTACTTCATCTATGCCTTTATTTTTTGATGAATAAAAACCTGTTGCAGGAGCAAGCATAATAGTTTGATTGTTATATGAGAAACTTTCTAATAACCATTGACAAAATTTATCAGAATTGTCTATAGGTAAACGAGCTACTATATAAAAAGCTCCTGAAGGAGTTGGACAAAAAGCTCCTTCCATTTTATTGATAGCATTAACGACTACATCTCTTCTCTTAACATATTCATTTATAACATTTTCAAAATAAGTATTAGGAGTTTCAATTGCAGCTTCTGCTGCAATTTGGCCGAAAGTGGGAGGACTTAGTCGGGCTTGGGCAAATTTCATAGCTGTTTGCATAAGTTTTTTATTCCTTGAAATCAAAGCACCTATTCTAATACCGCAAGCACTGTATCTTTTTGATACAGAATCTATTAATACCACATTGTCTGATATGTCAGTAAAGTTCATTACCGAAAAATGTTTTTTGCCATCATAGCAAAATTCTCTATAAACTTCATCTGCAAAAAGATATAAATCATACTTTTTTACTAAATCATTAAGGGCTTCGAGTTCTTTTTTTGTATATAAATATCCAGTAGGATTGTTGGGATTACATATTAGAATAGCTTTAGTTTTAGGAGTTATATGTTTTTCAAATTCATTAATAGGAGGTAAGGCAAAACCATTTTCGATATGTGAAGTAATAGGGATAATGTTAACACCGGCATTAATAGCAAAACCGTTATAGTTTGCATAAAAAGGTTCAGGGGTAATAATTTCATCTCCCGGGTCAAGGCAAGTTTGCATAGCAATAAGGATAGCTTCTGAACCACCTGTAGTTACTATGATATCATCAGGAGTTATAGTAATATCGTATTTTTTATAATATTCCGTTAATTTTTGCCTGTAAGATAATATGCCAGCTGAATGGCTATATTCAATAACTTTTATATTAGCATTTTTAACAGCTTGTATCATTATTTCAGGGGTAGCTATATCAGGTTGTCCAATGTTAAGATGATATACTTTTATGCCTTTTCGTTTAGCTTCATCTGCGTAAGGCACTAATTTACGTATAGGTGAAGCAGGCATTGATAAACCTTTAATTGAAATTTTTGGCATGGCTATAATTTTTTATAAAAAATGTCCCAGAAAATATTATATTTTTTTCTGGGACAAAGTTTAAAAATTATAATAAATAAAACTAATAATTTTTTAATTAATTTGATTCAGATTTTGTATTAGTAGATTGTATGCTTTCAACAACGTTGCCTTGTATTGTTAATACTTCAGTTGAGTTTTTGGCGTTAGATATAACAGTTATTTGTTTATTAAAAGGGCCTACACGTTGTGTATCATAACCTACTTTGATAGTTCCACTTTGTCCCGGTAGTACAGGTTTAGGGTCCCAGGTAGGAATGGTACATCCACAAGATTTTTGAACAGAAGTGATTATTAAAGGTTCGTCTCCAACATTTTTATACACAAATTCACAATCGCCATTTGATCCTTTAAGTATAGTTCCATAGTCGTGTACTTTTTTTTCAAATTTTATTTCTGGAGCAGAAGTTTGGGCAATACTTAATGCATTGATAAATAAAATTGTACTTACTAACAACATTAACTTTTTCATGTTTTTTTAATTTTATAAGTTTAACATAATTTATTTTTTATTTAGCAACAGGAATTGCTGAATTATCTATTTCTTTTAAAGGCAA
>DAOTOD010000195.1:0-3507 GCA_035451165.1 Bacteroidales bacterium | reverse complement strand
TACATTAAAATTATTATTTTCGTTGTGATATAATTTCCATAGTTTTTTTATAAAACGGAATACGCCTTCAATACCTTTGGTATCCCATGGTTTAGAGAGTTCAATAGGGCCTAAAAACATTTCATAGCATCTTAGAGTGTCGGCTCCATATTTTTCTATTAAGTCATCAGGATTTACTACATTAAATAGTGATTTTGACATTTTTTCGATGGCGCTGCCACAAATATATTTTCCGTTTTCTAAGATGAATTCAGCATTAGCTAAATCGGGTCTCCATTGTTTAAATTTTTTTATGTTAAGTATATCATTTTCAACAAGGCTTATCTCAACATTTAGAGGTACTGTATCATAATTATCTTTTAAATTATATGATACAAATTTATTTTCGCCTTTAATTCTATATACAAAATTTGAACGTCCTTGTATCATTCCTTGATTGATAAGTTTTTTGAAAGGTTCATCTTTACAAGCTAGACCGATGTCATAAAGAAATTTATTCCAGAACCTTGCGTATATAAGATGCCCTGTGGCATGCTCAGCACCTCCTATGTAAAGGTCGACATTTTTCCAGTATTTATTAGCTTCTTGTGAAAAATATTCTTTATCATTTTTAGGGTCCATATATCGTAAATAGTATCCACTTGAGCCTGCAAATCCTGGCATGGTGCTATATTCATAAGGATAGCCTTCGGGAGTATGCCAATTTTTAGCTCTTGCTAGAGGAGGCTCTCCTGCTTCTGTTGGTAAAAAAGAATCTATTTCTGGGAGTTTTAATGGTAAATCTTCTTCATTTATTGTGTAAGGTATGCCTTCTTTAAAATATATAGGGAATGGTTCTCCCCAATAACGTTGTCTGCTAAAAATAGCATCTCTCAATCTGTAGTTAACTTGTTTTTTACCTATTTTTTCTGTTTCAATTTTTTGAATAGTCTTTTTTATAGCTTCAGCTACACTTAAACCATTTAAAAATTCTGAATTAATGAGAATACCATTTTTTGCGTCATAACTTTCTTTTGAAATATCGCCTCCACTTACAACTTCTATAATAGGTAGATTAAAATGTTTGGCAAATAAGTAATCTCTGCTATCGTGTGCTGGTACAGCCATTATAGCACCTGTACCATAACCTACTAATACATAATCGGCTACCCATATTGGTAGTAATTTACCTGTAAAAGGATGTATAGCATAAGAGCCTGTAAATACGCCACTTATTTTTTTTATTTCTGACATTCGCTCACGTTCAGAACGATTTTGAGTAATTTTTATATATTTATTTACTTCTTCTTTGTAATCAGGCTGAATAAGTTTAGACAAATTAGGATGTTCGGGAGCTATGACCATAAAAGTGGCGCCAAAAATAGTGTCAGGGCGTGTGGTAAAGATTTCTAAAAGGTAATCAGTATTATGTAGTTTAAAGTTTATGGTAGCACCTTCGGAACGTCCTATCCAATTTCTTTGCATTTCTTTGAGAGATTCAGGCCAATCTAATTCATTAAGACCTTCTAATAATCTGTCAGCATAAGCAGTAATACGTAAGAGCCATTGCTTCATAATTTTACGTTCAACAGGATAATTGCCTCTTACAGAAAAGCCTTCGCGTACTTCATCATTGGCTAAAACCGTACCTAGGGCAGGGCACCAGTTAACCATAGTATCAGCTAGATATGCTAAACGGTAGTTCATAAGTATTTTTTGTTTTTGTTTTTCTGGCATATCTACCCACTCTTTTGCAGTAAAGTTAAGTTTATTGTTAGATGCAGCCATTATGTCGGTTGTGCCATTACTTTCAAAAGCTTTAATTAAATTTTCAATAGGCTCAGCTTTGTTAGATTTTAAGTTGTACCATGACTTAAATAGTTTAATAAATGTCCATTGGGTCCATTTATAATAGTTAGGGTCACAAGTTACAACTTCTCTATCCCAGTCATATGAAAGCCCAAGTTTTTTTAGTTGATGCTTATATCGTTCAATATTGTTTTTTGTAGTAATTGCTGGATGTTGACCTGTTTGTATAGCATATTGTTCTGCAGGTAGCCCAAAAGCATCAAACCCCATAGGATGTAATACATTAAACCCTTTGTGTCTTTTATAACGAGAATATATGTCAGATGCTATATAACCAAGAGGATGCCCTACGTGGAGTCCTGCTCCTGAAGGATATGGAAACATATCTAATACATAATATTTAGGTTTATCATAATTGATATCAACTTTGTAAATTTTATTTTTTTCCCAGTATTGTTGCCACTTGTTTTCTATGACTGTGAAATTATAATCCATAGTTTTATTCGTTTTTAGTGTGCGAATATAACAAATAAAGATTTAAGTATAAATAAAAATATGTTTACTATAAATGACTTAAAAAAGGATGTAGTAAAAAATAAATTTTAATTAAGGGATAAAGTTTAAAATTTCGGGGCTTACTGTTACAGAAGGTTGGGGATTTGCCCATTTTCTGACTCTTACATTGTCTACTGTTGAAGATCTTGAATCATCAGGAGCAGAAAAGCCAAAGTAATCACCGTGTGCTTGGTGTGTACATGATATTGATTTTAATATAACATTGTTAGTTATATTATATGCTTCCAAACTTTGCAATTGTGAAGGGCCAGGAGAATAAGTAATAATTCGGAAGGCATAATTAGTATATTTGGGACCTCCTGTATTATTAGGGCTACATGGAGTTAAACAAGGGTTACAGCCAGCAGCTCCGTTAGTGAATCTATCAATTCTACTATCTCCTCCTTCCCAAGGGATAAGGTATTGATAATAATAATATCCTGTTGTATTATATAAGTTTGGGTCAGGGGTGCTTATTAACACATTTACTCTAAAGTCATGATTTCCAGCAGTAGCAGTACATATAACATCTCCTTCTATTACATGAGCTGGGCCAACAGGTTTTTGTGCAATTAAATTTCGTACTCTCAATCTACCGTTTGTAACAGTAGGTGTTATCCCTTTCCATGCCCATTTTAAAGAATTAGGGGGATTGCCATCATTAATATTATTAAAATCGTCATAAAAAATAAAAGTACTATCACCATTTGATTTAGGAGTAGCTGATAAGTTACCATAATATATGCTAAATGAAGCCCCATTACTTGAACTTGCTTGTATATATGGCACTTTTACCCATATTTCACATGACGAGGTATTTAAAGTAGTAGGATTTACCCAAAAGTTTAATGGTTTGCAATTCTTATCGGCTACAAAAAAATCACTACCTGAAGCATTTGATTTTCCAGATAATACTAAACTACTATGATTAATTGTAACACAAACTTGGTGGTCAGTTAATACGTTTGAATTTCCTGAATTATTTACTATAACATCGACTTTGTATGGCCATTTATAACAACATATTGTTGGTTCTCCACATATCTCTGACCAGTAATTTTCTCTTCTTATATTTAAACAGTTAGTAGTAGTATTAAAAATTAAAAGTCCCTTAGCGGGGTTTATGATCTTATCTCTAAGGGAGTCAGTTAATCGAGGAATTAA
>DAOTOD010000194.1:0-3509 GCA_035451165.1 Bacteroidales bacterium | reverse complement strand
CTCCTGATTCTTCTGCTATGCTTGATGTAAACAGTAATTCCAAAGGGTTTCTTTTACCTCGCATGACAAATACACAAAAAACTGCAATACAAAACCCTGCTGAAGGGTTAATTATTTTTAATACTGACACTAAATGTTTTGAAGTTTATAAATTAGGGGGATGGTATGAAATATGCGGATCTTGTAATCCGCCAACTCCAGTAAGTATTTCGATATCTGCAAACCCTTCAAATCCTCTGTGTATTGGTACTCCTATAACTTTTAATGCTTCTTTTACTAACGGAGGTAATAATCCTTTAATCGAATGGTATATTAATGGAAATAATACTGGTAATACTGGAACATCATTCACTATAAATAATCCACAACCAAATGATGACGTATTTTGCAAACTTACTTCTAACGCTTATTGTGCTACTAATAATCCTGCTACCTCTAATAATATAATTATTAACATTATTAATAATGTAAGCCCACCAGTAGCTTTACCAGCTTCTGCAACAAGCAACACTTCATTTACAGCTAACTGGAATTCTGTAAGTAGTGCAACTTCTTATTACATTGATGTTTCTGATAACATTAATTTTACTTCTTTTATTAGCAACTACAATAATTACAATGTAGGCAATGTTACTTCTTATATAATTAACGGCCTTAATCCTCAAACCACTTATTATTACAGAATTAAAGCAGCAAACCAATGTGATACAAGTAATTACTCAAATATCATCAGTGTAACTACTACAAGTAGTCCTTCAGGCAAAAAAGTATTTGTAACAAGTACTAGCTATTATGCAAGTCTTGGTGGGATTAATGGCGCTGATAATATTTGTCAAAGTAGAGCAAATGCTGCTGGACTTAATGGCACATACATGGCATGGATAAGCAATGCTTCGAGTTGTCCTAATAACAGATTTAATAAATCAACAGGCCCTTATATACTTGTTAATGGAACCATAATAGCAAATAACTGGGCTGACCTTACTTCAGGTACTTTACAAAATCCTATTAATGTCGATGAGTTTGGAAATTTGATAGTTTCTGGTAATACAACTTGGACAAATACTGACATATACGGTAATTTTGATACAGGCTTTTGGGGAGGATGTACTTCTAATATCTGTAATAATTGGACCGATGGTAGCTCATGTAATAGTAGTGGTGGTGCTGCTATGGGAGGAAACATAAATACTACTAATTCTGAATGGACTCATTATAGTTGTGGTTGCTGTCTTAACTCATGGCGATTATATTGTTTTGAACAATAAACAATATTATTAACTTTGCATTTTAATAAAAAATTAATAAAGCTATGATTAAAAAAATCTATTTAGTTTTATTTGCAATGTTCTTATTTTCTAATGTAACAATATCTCAAATAAATCATATTTTAACTATTCAGGCTGATAGCTTCCCTAACAAAAAATTTGAAATATCATTTTTTTATAAAGGGAATAAATATTATGTAGATACTGTTAAAATTGATAAATCAGGTAAAGCTAAGTGGATATTTCCTCCTAATGCTAAAATAGGAATGTATCAGCTAAAATTAATGGAAGAATTAGAAAAAAAATTCTTGTTTATCTATAATAAAGAAAATATAACAATAATTCTCCCTGGATTGAATGAAACTAAAGACCCACATTATAAGCAATCATTAGAAAATGAATTATTATCTACTTATAATATACTACAAACTAACTTTAGCCATATTAGCGATATAGCTTTTTCTTATCCTACTGATGACCCATTTTTCAAAATTATATTAAATGAATATAAAATACGTCAAAAGAAAATTGATGACTTTGTTAATAATCTAAAAAAAACTAAACCTAATATGTTTATTACTAAAATGGCAAGTTTTGAATGGCGAAATGGATTACAACCTGAACCAGGACTAACACTTGAGCAACGTAAAAAATTTCTTAATGAACATTACTTTGAAGGCATAGATTTTTCAGATACTACTATATTATATTTCCCCTCTATAAATGATTTTATTATTAATTATTTCAATTTACAAGTAATGGTACCATCAAGTTTTAAACTAAGTATTCAGGACCAATACAAAAATATAGTAGATAACATTTTAAATAAGACTAAACAATATCCTACAATTTATTCTTTCATGATTGATTTTATTATAGAAGGCATGGAAAAAGCAAATTTTGAAGACGTAATAACTTATATATATGAAAACTATATATCTGAAGGTACTTGCGATGACTACACAACTCCTGTTGTTGAACGAGCAAAAAAAAGAGCTAATCAAAAAAAATTACTAATAAAAGGTAAAAAAATGCCTAATATTACATTACCCGATACAAATCAAAACAAAACTTCTTTATATGATATTAATGCTGACCTTATAATATTAGTTTTTTGGGCTAGTTTATGCGAACATTGTGAAAAAGAAATTCCTTTATTATACGAATGGTATAAAAATTATAATGAATCAAAAGGATATAATAAAGCAACTAATATGTCAAAACCTGTTGAAGTATTTGCTGTATCTTTAGATGAAGATGAAAAGTTATGGAAAACTTTCATTAAAGATAAAGGACTTGATTGGATAAATGTTTGTGATTTTAAAAGATGGGAAAGCCCGGCAGTTCTCACATATTTTATATTTAATACTCCTACTTATATTATAATGAATAAAGATAAACAATTGATAGGAGTTCCCTCAGATGTAGATTTACTAAAAATTATGATAAACGAAATCAAATGATTTTCAAATTATATTATTAACACTTCACCCTTCATAGCTTTAGGTATTGGGATGTCCATAATTTTTAATATTGTGGGTGCAATATCTGCAAGTTTACCTTCAGGTTTAAGTACTTTATAATCTTTATCTATAAGATAAAAAGGCACTGGATTTTTAGAATGAGCAGTATTAGGTGTGCCATCCTCATTCAAAGCATAGTCTGCATTACCATGATCAGCTGTAATAATAACTGAATAATCATTAGCAATAGCTATTTCTGTTACTTCTTTAACACAACGATCAACAGTTTCAAGGGCTTCTATTATTGCAGAGTAAACACCGGTATGCCCTACCATATCAGCATTAGCAAAATTAAGGCAAATAAAATCATTTTCTTTACTTTTTATTTCCTTAATAACTGCATTTTTAACTTCTATTGCGCTCATAGATGGTTTTAAATCATAAGTAGCAACTTTAGGAGAAGGTATCATTATCCTTTTTTCACCTTGAAAAACTCCTTCTCTACCACCGGAAAAGAAAAAAGTAACGTGAGGATATTTTTCTGTTTCCGCAATACGTAATTGTTTTTTACCTTCTAATGATATTATTTCGCCTAAACTATCCTTAACATCTTCCTTATCGAATATAACATTGACATTTTTAAAAGTTTCATCATATCTCGCCATAGTTACATAATACAATGGAATAGTTTTCATTCCATGTTCCGGCATATCTTTTTGAGTTAATGCTATTGTAATTTCTCTTAATCTATCGGTTCTAAAATTAAAACATATAACAA
>DAOTOD010000193.1:0-3525 GCA_035451165.1 Bacteroidales bacterium | reverse complement strand
AATGGCTATATTCCCTCAAGTATGCCCACTAGGAGCAAATATTGATGATATGATAACAAACAAAGATGAACAGTTATTAATATTCCCTAACCCTACAAATGGTAATATAGTAATAGTTTGCCCAGAAAGCTTATCGTCTAATAAAATTGATAATGCTAATATTACTGTATATAACTTACTAGGAGAAATAGTACTAACAAAAAGAGTAGAAACTAACAATAAAATAATTAATATAGATATTTCTAACCAAAAATCAGGAATTTATTTTATTAATATAAACTCTAATCATTTAAATATAATAAGAAAAATTTTACTTAATAAATAATTAAAAATAAAATTATATGAACAAAAAAAATTACTTTATTTTATTATTTGCTTTGACAGTCGTGATTATTTTTTTTAATATAAAGTATTTAGTTGGGCAAATTAGTAAAGGAGGTATACCACCTAGTTTTTCTAATGAAGTAATTAGTAAAACAAATTTTGAGACAAAAATTTTAACTCCTCCTGATGTAGCTAAACTTAAAGCAGAAGATGCTATTAATGATACTAAAAATATAATAAGAAAAAAACCACGAATAGCTGTTTCTGTATTTACTGATATTGATATGGATAATTCAGGTACATGGTCTATTTTACCTGATGGTAGCAAAATATGGAGATTAAAAATAGAAATACCAGGTGCACTAGCTTTAGGAGTATATTACGATGCTTTTAATTTACCAGAGGGAGCAGAACTTTATTTGTATAACGAATCTAAAACACAGGTAATAGGTGCTTTTACTAGTGAAAATAATCATGAATCAGGATTATTTGCGACAGAATTTATTCAAGGTTCTGCGGTTATTTTAGAATACTATCAACCTTCAAATATAAATGATAACCTAATATTTCATATTAATGAAATAGCTTATGGTTACAGGTTTATAAGTTTCCCTTTTCTTGAAAATAAAGAATTTGGTGATTCACAATCGTGTGAAGTTAATGTAAATTGTCCTGAAGGTAATAACTGGCAAGATCAAAAACGTGGCGTTGCCAGAATATCAATAAAAATAGGTAGTAATTATTACTGGTGTTCAGGAACGTTACTTAATAACACTAAACAAGATTGTACACCATATTTATTAACTGCATGTCATTGTGGAGATGGAGCGAGTTCAAGTAATTTAAATCAATGGATTTTTTATTTCAATTGGGAATCATCTACATGTAATAATCTTAGTTCTCAACCAAGCTGGAAATCGCTTACAGGAGCAACTTTTAAAGCAATGGATGGTAATGAAGGGCAGGATGGCTCTGATTTTTATTTAGTTAAACTGAATAATGTTCCACCAGCAAATTACAATCTATACTTAAATGGATGGAGTCGTAGTACTACAGGTAGCCCATCAGGAGTTAGTATACATCATCCGGCAGGTGATATTAAAAAAATATCAACGTATACATCTACTTTAACTAGCATTTATGTAGGCGCTCCAGGTAGCCACTGGCAAGTTTACTGGGCTAATACTACTAATGGTCATGGAGTGACTGAGGAAGGCTCATCGGGTTCTCCTATATTTAATAAGAATAAGCAGGTAGTAGGCGATTTAACAGGAGGATATTCTGCTTGCACAACCAACGGTGCAGGTACCGGTACAGGCCCTGATAAACCTGATTATTATGGTAAATTTTCATATTCATGGGATCAAAATGGTACTACAGCGGCTAAGAGATTAAAAGATTGGTTAGATCCTTTAAATACTAATGTAATATCTATTAATGGGATAAATGCTTGCCAAAATGTTGGTATACAAGAACAAGAACTTAAAAATGAAATGAATATATACCCTAACCCTGTTAAAGATATTGTTAATATTGTCCCCGGTAAAAATGACTTAAAAGGTGCAAAAATCACTGTATCAGATATTTTAGGAAATGAAATATTAAATATGAACATGCCTAATAATTATACTGGTTTATTTAGAATAGATATGAGCAATTATAAAAAAGGTATTTATTTTATAAGGTTTGATAACTTAAAGGGCAATATTATTACTAAAAAAATAACTAAAATATAAAAGCACTATGTTTAAACTTTCTTTTTAATACTTTTTTATCTAATTAGCTTTAATGAAAGACTCTACTATTACAAGGTTGATTTATTTTCTAAAAAAAGAAAATTCAACTAATTTATTACCTATAATTGAAAAAATTATTGATAATAAACGAATTAACATAGAAGAAGGTCTATCTTTATTTAATACAAATTCATTAGCATTACTTTCATGTCTTGCTACTATAGTAAGGCAAAAAAAAAATGGTAATAATGTTTATTACATCAAAAATGTACATATTGAACCTACTAATATTTGTGCATTTAATTGTAAGTTTTGTTCTTATTCACAAAGCAAAAAACAATGGGATTTAACATTAGAAGAAATTATTGAAAAAATTAAAACTATATCAAATGATATTACTGAAATACACATTACTGGCGGTGTTCATCCTGAAAAAGATTTAAATTACTACATAAATTTAGCTTTAGAAATAAAAAAAAGTTTTAAAAATATACATCTTAAAGCTTATTCAGTAGTAGAGTTAGATTATGTTTTTAAAAAAGAAAAAATTAATTACAAAAAGGGAATACAATTGCTAAAAGATGCAGGAGTAGATTCAATACCTGGAGGGGGCCAGAAATATTCGATGATAACTTAAGAGCTATTCTTTGTCCTAAAAAAATTTCTTCAGATGATTGGTTAAAACTTCATAAAATAGCTCATAAACAAGGACTAACTTCTAATGCAACTATGTTATATGGTCATATTGAAAAATATGAACATAGGATATATCATTTAGACAAACTTCGTAATTTACAGGATGAGACCATGGGATTTAATAGTTTTATACCATTAAAATTTAGAAATACAAACAATAAAATGTACAAAATACCAGAAGTACCTCTAATAGAAGATCTTAAAAATTTTGCAGTTTCTCGTATATTTCTTGATAATTTTCCACATATTAAAGCCTATTGGCCATCAATAGGCATTGAAAATGCTATATTAGCTATGTCATTCGGGGCTGATGATATTGACGGAACAATTGATGATAGTACTTATATTTATTCGATTTCAGGAGTTGCAGATGCAATTAATTATAATATGTCTGAAGAAAAATTAAAAAATTATATTATCAATGCTGGATTTATACCAGTAGAAAGAGATTCATTTTATAATCCAATATAATTAAGTACTTAATGAAATACTGTGCATACTTTTGTAATTAATGTAATAAAAATAACCTACTTAGATATAACTTTGGAAGTTTAACATAAATATTAGGCTATTAAATTTCGTCAGATAAGTTATTTTTATAAATAAAATTCTATTAATTTAATGTTTAAATGTTTTTAATTAACATTTTAATCTCGTATAACAAAAAATTCACCTTTTTCATTAAATTTGATTATAGTTGAAGGTTTAGCTTGTATTATTTTTTGTTGATTAAGATTAACAATATAATCACAGCTTTTTAAGATAGATT
>DAOTOD010000192.1:2625-3550 GCA_035451165.1 Bacteroidales bacterium | reverse complement strand
GGTGGTAAAGTATTAAAAAACCTGATTGATAATAATTATAAAGGGGCCTTATATGTTGTCAATATTAAAGAAAAAGAAGTACAAGGATTGAAAAGTTATTCTAATGTTGATGAATTACCACAAACCGACCTTGCTATAATTGCTATAGCATCTCGTTTTGTTTTAGAGGCAGTTACAATACTTGCAAATAAAAAAAGAACTAAAGCGTTTATTATTTTATCTGCAGGTTTTAGCGAAGAAAGCGAAGAAGGGAAAAAATTAGAAAAACAAATTGTTGAAGTTATTAACAAAGTTAATGGTTGTTTAATAGGCCCTAACTGCATAGGTGTACTTAATTCTAATTATGCAGGTGTATTTACAACTCCTATTCCTAAGCTACATACGAAAGGTTGTGATTTTATATCCGGTTCAGGAGCTACTGCTGTTTTTATAATGGAAGCTGGAATTCCTAATGGTTTAACCTTCGCTAATGTATTCTCGGTGGGGAACAGTGCACAATTAGGTGTTGAAGACATACTTGAATATATGGATAATACTTTTGACCCCAATACTAGTTCTAATGTTAAGCTTTTATATATTGAAAATATAAGGAATCCTCATAAACTTTTAAAACATGCATCGAATTTAATAAAAAAAGGATGTCGAATAGCAGCAATAAAAGCAGGCAGTTCAGAAGCAGGTAGTCGAGCTGCATCTTCACATACAGGAGCAATGGCAACCCCTGACATTGCTATAGATGCTCTTTTGCGTAAAGCTGGAATAGTAAGATGTTATAGCCGAGAAGAGCTTACAACTGTAGCTGCCATTTTTATGCATCCCGAATTAAAAGGTAAAAATATAGCTATAATTACTCATGCAGGCGGCCCCGCAGTTATGCTTACCGATGCTTTATCAAAAGGTGGATTAAACGTACCACATATTAACA
>DAOTOD010000192.1:0-2615 GCA_035451165.1 Bacteroidales bacterium | reverse complement strand
GCAGCGAAAGAATTACTTACTCATCTCTGGCCCGGTTCTTCAGTAGCTAATCCTATAGATTTTTTAGCTACTGGCACAGCTGAACAACTTGGTATAATAATAGACTATTGCGATAAAAAATTCGACGAAATTGATGCTATGATTGTAATTTTTGGCAGCCCTGGATTGTTTGAAGTATCAGAAGTTTACAAAGTTTTACACGAAAAAATGAACATTTGTAATAAACCAATATTTCCTGTTTTACCTTCGATAATTAATGCTAAAAAAGAAATAAATACTTTTTTATCATATGGACGAATCAATTTCCCTGATGAAGTAGTACTAGGTAATGCATTAGCAAAAATAATTAATACACCTAAACCTGAAACATTAAAAGTTGTTGATAATATCAACATTGATAAAGATAAAATCAAGTCTCTGCTAAAAGATAACTCAAGTGGCTATCTTAAACCTAACATCGTACAAGAAATATTAGATTCTGCAGGCATTCCACGTGCAAAAGAAGTTATTGTACATACTATTGAGCAAGCTATTTTAGAAGCTAATAATCTAGGTTTCCCTATAGTAATGAAAGTAATAGGCCCAGTACACAAATCGGATGTAGGAGGAGTTTGTTTAAATATTACTAACATTGAACAAGTAAAAAAAGAATTTGACAAGATGATAAAAATACCTGAAGCTACTGGCATTTTATTACAGCCAATGTTATCAGGTATAGAATTATTTGTTGGCGCAAAGCGAGAAGATAATTTTGGGCATATAGTTATGTTTGGCATGGGAGGTGTTTTTATAGAAGTATTAAAAGATTTCACTACGGGTATTGTGCCATTAGGAGAAGAAGAAATAAGAAGGATGATTAAAGGTATTAAGAGCTACGATATCATAAAAGGTGTAAGAGGCAAAGAAGGAATTGAAGAAAATAAAATTTTTGATGTTTTACAAAGATTATCATTATTATTAGAAGCAGCCCCAGAAATAAGTGAACTCGATATAAATCCATTATTAGGTAAAGGCAAGCAATTAATAGCTGTAGATGCACGAATTAAAATAAACTAATAAAATCAATAAAAGATTAAATTTATTATTATCGTATTTATTAAAAATTGCAATAAAATTTTATTTTTATTTTAATTGTATTAAGGGTTACGAATATTTTTTTTAAATTCTTTTAGTAATACTATTATAACAAAAGAAATTAAAAATAAAGTATTAATTATAAAATTAATTACATTATTATTTGTTTTCAAAAACAAAGAAATAAAATAAAACCCTACAGCAGCACTAATATAAATAATCAATGTTTTTATTTCATAATTAACAAAATAATGTTTTTGACCAATAAAATATGATATAATCATCATTAAAGCATAGCATATAAAGGTAGCCCAAGCAGCTCCTAAATATCCCATAACAGGTATTAATAAAAAATTAAGTATCAAAGTTGCAATTGCTCCTATAACAGCAATATATGCTCCATAATACGTTTTATTTGTCAATTTATACCATATAGAAAGATTATAATAAACACCTAGGAAAAGATTAGCAAGTAATAGAATAGGGATAACTTTAATTCCTTCACGAAAGTTTTTTCCTACAAACAATATAACAATATCTATATACATCATTATAGCTAAAAAGATAAACGATACTGCTATAACAAAATACTTCATTACTAAAGCATATAATTGAGGAGCTTCTTTTTCTTTAGCATTATAAAAAAAGAATGGTTCAGCAGCATATTTAAAAGCTTGAATAAAAATTGTCATTAATATTGAAATTTTATAACAAGCGCCATAAATACCTAACTGCGTCATAGATACATTTTCAGGCAGTAAGTACTTTATTAAAATTCTATCAACAGTTTCGTTAACTATTCCTGCGAAACCAGCTATCATAAGAGGTAATGAATATATAAGCATCTTTTTCAACAATAATCTACTCCATTCAAATTTAACTTTAAGAAATTCGGGCATTAATAATAACACAGTAATTGCACTTGCTATAAGATTAGAAATAAAAACAGCAGAAACGGTAGCTTTACCATTATAAATAATGCCTAAAGTAATATTTTCATTTATAAAACCAGATTTAACTAGCCAGGGGAAGACAAAAATAAAGCATAAATTCATTATAACATTAGTAAATATATTTAACAATTTTATCAAAGCAAAACGTGAAGGTTTATTTTCTGCTCTAAGTTTTGCAAAAGGTATTATAGTACAAGCGTCAAGAGCTACTATCCAAGCAAACCAAATTACATATTCGGGATGTGAATAATACCTCAATAATGAGGCTATTTGATGAGAAAAGATTGAAATTAATATAATAAATAAAAAAGACGTTGTAAAGAGGGTAATTACCGAAGTACTATAGACCTTTTGTGGATTACTTTCAGAATTAATAAAACGAAAGAAAGCTGTTTCCATTCCATAAGTTAACAATACAGCAAAGAAAGCTACATAAGCATACATTTCAGTAACTATACCAAATTCTGCGGGTAAAAACACTCTGGTATAAACAGGTACTAATAAATAATTTATTAACCTTCCAATTATACTACTAAGGCCATAAATAACAGTTTGACCTGCAAGTACTTTTAACTGTTTCAATATTTA
>DAOTOD010000191.1:0-3576 GCA_035451165.1 Bacteroidales bacterium | reverse complement strand
AAAATTAAAAATTTCTTTAACAATCACGACAGGAAACAAATTTTTGCAAATTTTGTTTCTTTATCTGCACTTAATGCCTTTTCATTTATATTTCCTTTAATAACAGTACCTTATCTTACTCGAGTATTAGGGCCTGAAAAATTTGGTATAGTCTCATTTGCATTAGTAATAACGCAATATTTTATAATAATAACCAATTTTGGATTTGCATTTTCAGCAACTCAACAAATTTCTATAAATAGAGAAAACAAAAAAAAAATATCCGAAATATTCTCCGCAATTATAAGCGTTAAACTCTTTTTAACCATAATTTGTGCTATTATATTAATTATATTACTTTTAACCTTAAAACAATTTAAAGAAGACAAATTAATTTTTATTTGTTCATTTGGAATAGTAATAGGCGATGCTTTACTTCCTTTGTGGTTATTTCAAGGAATGGAAAAAATGAAATTCATGACTTTAGTTAATTTTATTTCTAAATTATTTTTTACTATACTGATTTTCATATTTGTACGTAATATAAATGATTATATATTAGTTCCTTTATTCACTGCAGCAGGATATTTAATTGCAGGTATAATTAGCTTTATTATTGCATATAATATCTTTAAACTCAATATTATTTTACCTAACATAAAAACAATAAAAGAACAAGTAACTATTTCGTGGCCTATATTTATTTCTACTATAAGTATAAATTTATATAGAAATGCTAATACATTATTACTTGGATTAATTACTAATAATTATACTCTTGTAGGGCTATATTCTTCTGCCGAAAAAATTATAAAAGCTTTACAATCATTAGTATCCCCTATTTCTGATGCTCTATTCCCTTATTTAAGTAGAAAATTCGTTAATAATAATGTACATTATAATATCAATTATATGATGAAACTAGGTAAATACTATTTTATTAGCTTACTACCAATATCGATTTTATTAATAATTTTTGCACACCCTATAGTAAATTTTGTATTAGGAGCAAAATTTTCAGGAGCATCTATTAATACGCAAATAATGAGCTTTGTAGTTCTTTTAGGAAGTATGAATTATTTTTTCGGTATACTGGGATTAACAAATATGGGGTATAAAAAACAATTTATGAAATTTGTACTTATAACTGGATTAATAAGTATTACAAGCTTATTTATATTTATTCCTATCTGGGCCGATAAGGGTGCATCAACAGTAATGTTAATAAGTGAATTAATATTATTCATCATATTAATTCAGTTTTTCTATAAATTAAATAAAAAAATAATATTTTTAAATGACTAGTAACAAAGAATATAAAATAACTATAATAATTCTTAATTGGAGAGGTAAAAAAGATATATTAGAATGTCTTCATAGCTTAGCAGAAGTAACATATAATAACTTTGAAATAATCATTGTAGATAATGCTTCTTCGGACAATAGTCTAAAAGCCATAAAAGAGTTCAAAAAAACTAGTACATTGTCGATAGATTTTATTATAAATAATGACAACTTAGGATTTGCAAAAGCCAACAATATAGGCATCAAAAAAGCCATAGAAAATAAAGCAGATTATATTATGCTGCTCAATAATGATACTGTAGTCACTAACGATTTTTTAACAAAAATAAATGATTTTATAAATCAACATCCTGAATATGAAATACTTACCCCACAAATAAGATATTATGAAAAAAAAGATATTATATGGAATTGCGGGGGCAAAATAAATAAATGGGGAATAAAAAAATATTTTTTTGAAAATAAAAAATGTAGTGTAATCCCCGCAAAAACCTTTATTGATGTTAATTTTATTACAGGATGTGCTATACTAATTAAAACATGCATTTTTATAAATTACGGATTATTAACAGAAGATTTCTTTTTTGGAGAAGAAGATGTTGAATTTGCGTTAAGGATGAAAAAATATAATATAAAAAGTGCATGTGTTTTAAACTCTGTAATATATCATAAAGTTAGTTCGTCTGTGTCAATAGCTTCTAACAGCCTAAGTGGTAAAATTTTTATTCATTACCTTAATCGTTTTATAAACATGAAAAAACATTTATCACCTATAAAATGGCATTTATGGCGATATTGCTATATTATTTATATTATGTTATTAATGATATTTAAACATAAAATTGCTATTTCAAAAGTTTTTCATTTTGTGAAAAAATTAATTAACAAATCAAACCAATTAAATAAAGTAGACAAATTAACTTTCGATGAATATTTTTCATTTAATTTTTAATAAATTTAACTACTATATACTATAACAAATGAAAATAAAAAATTTAATAACTATTGATAACCTTCATTCATTATTTTTATTATTGCTTATTTTTTCAATACCTTTTTTAACTAAATTACTTACATATATAATTATATTATGGCTAATTTCAGGAATAGTACTATATATTAAATCTAACAAAACAAGGATAACTAAATTTAATACAGGTATATTCTTTATCATCCTTTATTATATAATAGTAGGCATAAGTTTATTTTATTCTGAAAACAAATCTGAAGCTTATTTCGATATAGAAGTAAAATTATCATTGTTTATTGTTCCATTAATGTTATTTTTACTTAAAAAGAATTATGAATCTAAAAATAACTTTTTCTTATTAACTTTTGCTATTGCTAATGTTATAGCTACTTTAATTTGTATTATTATAGCTTTAAAAAACTCTATAAGCTTTTCAGATGGTTTTACATTCAATGATACAGTACCCGGTATATATGAAGATACTAATACTTCGCCTCCTTCTTACTTTTTTTACAGTAATTTTTCCATTTTCAAACATCCTGCATATTTTTCTGCATATTTAACATTAAGTTTTTTTATATTTATTCATCTTTTAAAAGAAAAATTCTACATATTAAAAAATAAACAATTAAGTTATTTCATTTACTATTTTTCACTAATTTTAATTCCAATATCTATTTTTTTCTTACAATCGAAAGCAGGGTATATAACATTTTTTATTTTAATAATTATTTATTTTATCACCTTATCTATTAAAAGCAATAAAATATGGCATAGCATAATAATACCCATTACTATTATTTTAATAGCTTTATATACTTACACTACTAACAGCAGATTTTATTATATAAAAAATGCACTTAAACAAAAAGAAGATTTTATTAAAGCTATTAAAAATAAAAATCATCAATATCTTATTGAACATTTTGGTATTGACCGTGTGTCTCTCTGGTTAATTACTACCGAAATAGCTAAAGAGCATCTAATTATAGGTTGTGGAGCAGGTGATGTACATAATGAGTTAAATAAAAAATTTAAAGAATATCAATTAAACAATTTCGTTGAAAAACATTATAATACTCACAATCAATTTCTTGAAACATTACTTGCTCAAGGGATAATAGGATTAATCATATTGTTGTGCTGGTTATTTTATCCTTTTTTTAAACGACATTATTATACTGCTAAAAACTATTTATTATTAATTTTTTTAACAATACTTATTATTAATTTTATGTTCGAATCAATGTTAAATTCAATATCAGGTGTAATTTTTACAGCATTTTTTTATGGTTTTTTTATAAAAAATGAATATTTAAATT
>DAOTOD010000190.1:0-3578 GCA_035451165.1 Bacteroidales bacterium | reverse complement strand
ATTTCGCCCCCCTTATAATCATGGTACAGTAATTACTAATCCTCCTTATGGAGAAAGACTAGTAACAGATAATATTACAGAACTATATAAATTGATGGGAAATTCTTTTAAGAAAATGTATGCAGGTTATGATGTATGGGTTATTAGCTCTGATATGCAAGCTATAAAATATATAGGCTTACATCCTTCTAAAAAAATACAACTTTATAATGGACCTTTAGAATGTAAGCTACTTAAATTTAACATTTATAAAGGTAGTAAAAAATTAAAAAAATCAACAATCTTATGAGAGCTATAAATACTATAGGAGTATTAACCTCAGGAAGTGATGCCCCCGGTATGAATGCTGCTATTAGGTCGGTAGTGAGAACTGCTACCTATATGAATAAAAAAATTATAGGTATTTATCAAGGATTTGATGGATTGATTGAGGGAAATTTTGTTGAAATGGATAATCATTCCGTATCAAATATTATTCAAAGAGGTGGAACAGTATTAAAATCAACTAAAAGTGAAAGGTTTAAAACAAGAGAAGGTATTAAAAAAGCTTATGAAAATATTGTTACTAAGGGCATAGATGGCTTAATTGTTATAGGAGGTGATGGCACTTTTAGAGGAGCAACGGCTTTAATTAGTAATTACAATATTAATATTGTGGGTATTCCTGCTACTATTGATAATGATTTATATGGAACTGATTATACCATAGGATATAATACAGCTTTAAATACTATTATTGAAGCTATAGATAAATTACGTGACACAGCAAGCTCGCATAAATACCTTTTTTTTGTAGAAGTTATGGGAGGAGATTCAGGCTTTATTGCAATGGAAAGTGGTATAGCAGTTGGTGCTGAAGCTATTATAATGCCAGGGGAAAAAATTACTATACAAGACATAATTGAACAAATAGAACAAGGTCGCCAAAAAAATAAACCATCTGGCATCATAATAGTGTCTGAAAATAGTAACTGTGGCGGAGCATATGAAGTAGCTAATAAAATTAAAGAACAATATAAACACTATGAAATAAAAATAGCTGTTATAGGACATTTGCAAAGAGGAGGCTCTCCATGCTGCTACGATAGAGTATTAGCAAGTAAATTAGGCTATTACGCGGTTTATAATTTAGTAAGAGGAGCTAGCAACATTATGGTAGGTATTAAAAATAATAAAATTGTTAAAGTCCCTATTATAAAGGCTATAAAACAAAATCCTGAAATTAACCCGGAAATGTTCGAAATAGCAAAAATACTATCTCTTTAATTTATTATGTATCAAAGTAATACATTATTTGCTGATATAATTCTTCCTTTACCTATATCGGGTACTTTTACTTATATTGTTCCTAAAGAGTTTTTTAATGAAGCTGAGGTAGGGAAGAGGGTTGTTGTCCAATTTGGAAGAACAAAACTTTATACAGGCATTATAAAAAATTTATATACAAAAAATGAAAATACTTATGTGTATAAACCTATTATGTCAATTCTTGATGAATCACCTGTGGTTAACGAAAAACAATTTAAATTGTGGGATTGGATCGCTGATTATTATATGTGTACCATAGGCGAAGTTATGAATGCAGCTTTACCATCAGCTTTTAAAATAGCTAGCGAAACTAAAATAATTAAAAATCCTTATTTTGATGGTAATTATCAATTGCTTAATGATAAGGAATTCTTAATAGCTGAAAGCGTCGAAAAACAGAAAAGTATTACTATAAAAGAAATTACACAAATAACAGGTATTAGAAAAATTATTCCTTTTATTAAAAATTTAATAGAGAAAGGAGTTATAATAACTGAAGAAGAAATTAAAGAAAAATATCACCCTCTTAAAATAGAATATGTAAGATTAACGAAACTTTATGAAGACCAAAAATTATTAAATAAAATACTTAATTTGCTTGAAAAAAAAGCAGAAAAACAATGGGCCCTAATTATTTCATATCTTGAAATGTCAAAAAAATTTTCTAATAATGAACATGAAGTTAAACGAATAGATTTGCTTCGTAAAACGTCAGCAAAGGCATCAACATTATTAAATTTACAAAAAAAAGGAATTTTAGAGTGTTATTCTAAAATAGAAAGTCGCTTAGTAAATTGTGAAGCTGAAATTAAACCAAATGATATTATTTTTAGTGATTTTCAAGTTAAAGCCCTTGCAGAATTAAAACATTCGATGGAGCAAAATAAAGTTACTTTATTGCATGGCATTACTTCTTCGGGTAAGACAGAAATGTATATTAATTTAATTAGTAAAACGCTTGCTGAAGGTAAAGAAGTGCTTTATATGTTACCTGAAATAGCTCTTACTACTCAAGCTATTGCTCGTTTACAAAGATATTTTGGAGATAAAATAGGTATATATCATTCTAAATATGGGAGCAATGAAAAAATAGAAGTTTGGAATGCTTTATTAAATAAGCCTTTACATAATAAAAAAATTAATATTATAATGGGAGCACGCTCATCTATTTTTTTACCTTTTACTAACCTTGGTTTGATAATAGTTGATGAAGAGCACGATACTTCTTATAAACAAAATGAACCTGCTCCTCGCTATAATGCACGAGATACTGCAATTATATTAGGAGAAATACATAATGCTAAAATCATATTAGGGTCCGCTACACCTTCTATCGAAACTTTTTATAATACAACAAAAGGTAAAGCTGGTATTGTGAATGTTAATCAACGATACGGCAATATTGCCCCTCCCGAAATATTTGTTGTAGATATTAAAAAAGAAACATATGAAAATAAAATGAAATCAATCTTTTCAAAAACTCTCTTGAATAATATCGAAAAGGCTTTAAATAATAAAGAACAAGTAATTTTATTTCAAAATAGACGAGGCTTTTCTCCTATACTCGAATGTAAAATATGTAATTGGATCCCTAATTGTGAAAACTGTGATGTGTCTTTAGTATATCATAAAAAGGATAATAAATTAAAATGTCATTATTGCGGCTATACTACTTCAATACCTGAAAATTGTATAGCTTGTGGAAACTCTTCTTTGCTTATGAAAGGTTTTGGTACTGAAAGAGCTGAAGAAGAATTAGCTGTATTCTTCCCCACTGCTAAAATTGCTAGGATGGATATAGATACAGTTAGTACTAAAAATTCATTAAATCGTATTATTTCAGATTTTGAAGAAAAAAGAATAGATATATTAGTCGGAACACAAATGGTTACTAAAGGATTAGATTTTGATAATGTTAGTGTTGTTGGTATTTTAAATGCTAGTAATATGCTTGCTTACCCCGATTTTAGATCACATGAAAGAAGCTTTCAGCTTATGGCCCAGGTTGCAGGACGAGCCGGTAGAAAAAATAAAAGAGGTATTGTAATTATACAAACTTGGGAGCCTAATCATAATATTATTAAAAATGTTGTCCAAAATGATTATAAAAATATGTATGAAACTCAACTTGTTGAAAGAAAAAAATTTAAATATCCCCCATTTTATCGGCTTATAAAAATATCATTGAAATATAAAGAACAAGAATTCCTTAATAAGGCTGCTGCTGAACTGGCAGATAGATTAAAAAAAATATTTGAAAATAGAATTTT
>DAOTOD010000189.1:0-3588 GCA_035451165.1 Bacteroidales bacterium | reverse complement strand
CTATCAATAACTATATCTGTTAAAGGCGAAATAGTAACCACAAGTGATTTCCCAGTACCCGAATATTGCATTATTCCACAGATAGGCCCTGTATTAATAATAATTTCATTTTCAGGATCATTCCATTTAGTATCAGATTTTGTAGCTTCCCATAATAGTTTCAGTCCATAACCTTTGCCCCCTATAAATTTTTCTTTCATTATAGGTGGTACTGGTTTTTCTTTAATGTAATTATCCGACAAATTAACATAAAGAATACGATCATTATAACCCCTATAAATAGGCTTTAATTCATAAGTCCATTCTTTAATAAGCTTGTGGCTATTTTTAAAATCAACAATACTCATAATGTTATATTAATTTAAATTTATGTTTTTGCAAATATAAATTTAAAAATGATTTCTTTAATCATAAAACTACCTTTTTATAATTTATAGTTTTTATTGTACTTTTACTTCAATTTTTGAAAACTTAACTTATAAAATTAATTTATTGATTTACAATTATTTGAATTAAATTAAAAATACAATGAGTAATAATTATGATAAATTATTTTCGGAATTTCCTCCTATAACCGATCAAGAATGGGAAGAACAAATAATTGCTGATCTTAAAGGTGCTGATTACGAAAAAAAACTTATATGGAATACACCCGAAGGCTTAAAAATAAAACCATATTATAGAGCCTCTGATTTAAATTCTTTATCATTATATAGATTAAAACCAGGTGCTTTCCCTTTTTATAGAGGTACCAAAAAACACAATAATAATTGGGAAATTAGAGAAGACATAGACATAAACGATGTTGAAAAAGCCAATATTATCGCTATAAAAGCTATTGAAAAAGGAGCAGAAGCTATAGCTTTTAAAACATCTTACATGAATGATGATAAAGAATTATCAATATTATTAAAAGGTATCAACATTGAAAAAATACCCATATATTTCTTTTCCTCAGATTCTTATTCAATACTTGCTGACTTACTTATACGATATATTAAAAAAAATAATCTAGATAAAAATAAAGTTAAAGGTGGTTTTAACTTTGATTTTTTAGGGTATTACTTAACACATGGGAATTACTATAATAGCCGCGAAGATAATATAAATGAACTCGCTTGCCTAATTAACTTATTAAGTAAAGAATTGCCTAATTTTAGAGTTATTCAAGTTAATGGTCAAATTTTCAGTGATGCAGGCTCTACTGTACTCCAAGAACTTGCTTTTTCTTTAGCTGCAGCTCATGAATATTTTTATCTTATAACTCAAAAAAACTTTAACCCTGAAGAAATTGTAAAAAAATTAGGGTTTACTTTATCATCAGGCAGTGCTTATTTCTTAGAAATAGCTAAATTTAGAGCTATTAAGCCTTTATGGACAAAAATTATTGAACAATACGGAATCAAGTTACAACACAACGATATTAAAGTACATGCTGTTAATAATTCATGGAATAAATCTATTTATGACCCATACGTCAACATGTTACGAACTACTACTGAAGCTATGGCAGCAATATTAGGAGGATGCGATTCAATGACTATAACCCCTTTTGATACTACTTTCTCGGAAGGTAGTAATTTCTCGTATCGAATAGCAAGAAACCAACAACTTATACTAAAACTAGAAGCTTACTTTGATAAAATTGCTGATTCAGCTGGTGGAAGTTATTACATAGAAAATTTAACTAATATACTAGCTGAAGCAGCTTGGGAACTCTTCAAAAAAATTGAAGAAAAAGGTGGATTTATAAAAGCTATGGAAAGTTATTATATAAAAGAAGAAGTGGAAAAAGCTTCCGCGCAAAAAGATATTGAAATAGCAAATCGTAAAATCACAATAGTAGGAACTAACCAATATCCTAATATCAATGAAAAAATGATTGAAAAAGTATCTCTGCATAAACTTAAACCCCAAGGAAATTATCTAAAAAAATACAGAGGTGCAATGCTTTTCGAAAATTTAAGATTACAAACTGAATTGTTTGCAAAAAAAACAGGTAAAACCCCTTCTGTTTTTTTATTTACTATTGGTGACCCTGCTATGAGAACAGCAAGAGCTACATTCTCTTTTAACTTCTTTGGATGTGCTGGTTTTAACATTATCAATAATTCTGGTTTTAATAATATAGAAGAAGGCGTTACAGCAGCAATATCTTCTGATGCAGAAATAATTGTTATATGTAGCTCTGACGAAGAGTATAAAATTTATGCATCAGAAGCTGCAAAAAAAATAAAGCTACAAAAACCTGAACGTTTTGTAATAGTGGCAGGAAATCCTATCGATATAATCAATGATCTTAAAAACTCTGGTGTTGACGACTTTATACATATTAAAACCAATATCATCGATTTTTTAACTCAGTATCAAAAAAAATTAAATATCATCTGTAATTAACATAATAAAATAACTATATGGAAAGATTAAATTTCAAAAACCTTAATTTTAGAGAAGTTTTTAAAACAGATAATCAAAATACTGAAGAACTATCAAATAAACAAAATAATGTTTGGCTTACTCCTGAACAAATAACGTTAAAATCTACTTACTCAGAAGAAGATTTAATGGAACTTGAACATTTATTGTACGCTGCAGGATTGCCTCCTTTTTTAAGAGGACCATATGCTACTATGTATGTATTAAGACCTTGGACTATACGCCAATATGCAGGGTTCTCAACAGCCGAAGAATCAAATGCCTTTTATAGACGTAACTTAGCTGCTGGACAAAAAGGATTATCTGTAGCTTTTGATTTAGCCACACATAGAGGTTATGACTCTGATCATGAAAGAGTTATAGGAGATGTAGGTAAAGCTGGTGTAGCTGTTGACTCTGTACTCGATATGAAAATTTTATTTGATCAAATACCGTTAGACAAAATATCTGTTTCTATGACTATGAACGGTGCTGTATTACCAATAATGGCATTTTACATTGTAACCGCCGAAGAACAAGGAGTAAGTATAGACAAATTAAGCGGTACCATACAAAATGATATTCTTAAAGAATTTATGGTTAGAAATACGTACATATATCCTCCTATGCCTTCTATGAGAATCATAGCTGATATTTTTGCTTTTACTTCTAAAAAAATGAAAAAATTTAATTCAATAAGCATAAGTGGATACCATATGCAAGAAGCTGGAGCAACAGCTGACTTAGAATTAGCTTATACACTTGCCGATGGATTAGAATACATAAGAACAGGTATAGCAGCTGGTATTGATATTGACGATTTTGCCCCACGTCTTTCTTTTTTCTGGGCCGTTGGGATGAATCATTTTATGGAAATAGCTAAAATGAGAGCAGCTAGGCTACTATGGGCTAAAATAGTAAAACAATTTAACCCTAAAAATCCTAAATCAATGGCCTTAAGGACACATAGTCAAACTTCAGGTTGGAGCCTTACAGAACAAGACCCTTTTAATAATGTTACTAGAACCTGCATAGAAGCTATGGCTGCAGCTTTTGGACATACACAATCATTACATACCAATGCATTAGACGAAGCTATTGCCTTACCAACTGATTTTTCTGCCAGAATAGCACGCAATACACAAATATATATACAAGAAGAAACTAATATAT
>DAOTOD010000188.1:0-3590 GCA_035451165.1 Bacteroidales bacterium | reverse complement strand
TTATAAGAAAATAATAAAAAATTAAGATTATTTTCGATTCTAAAAATATTTTTAGTTGTTTAGATAGATATTTAAACGTTTTAGCTTATAAATATTGATAATCATAATCTTTTATAAGTAAATTTTTAAAAGTATTTGATTAAATCATATTAACTTATATACCTTTGTTGCGTGTTTAAAAAATTAAATTGTTATGAATTCTAAAAAATTAAGGTTTGATTCAAAATTAATCCATTCGGCTAGCATAGAAGATAAATATCTTAGTGCTAATGTACCAATTTATCAGACTTCTACTTTTCGCTTTTATAGTGCAGATCATGGCTCAGCTTGCTTTCTTGGAGAAGAAGAAGGTTATATTTACACAAGAATAGGTAATCCAACTATAGAAGCACTTGAACAATTAGTGGCAGATCTTGAAAATGGTTATAAAGGAATTGCTACATCTTCGGGTATGGCAGCTGTTAATACTGTATATTTAACATACTTAGATAAGGGTTCCCATATAGTTAGTCATAATGCTATATATGGCCCTGCTAGAGGAGTTATAGAAAATATATACTCTAAATACGGAGTAGAATATTCATATGTTAATGCTTCTAATATTCAAGAAGTTAAAAACGCAATAAAAGAAAATACACGTCTTATTTATATCGAAACTCCTGCAAATCCTACAATGGATATTTGTGATATAGCTGCTATAGCACAAGTAGCTCATGAACATAGTATCCCTTTATGTGTTGATAATACTTTTTGTAGCCCATATTTGCAAAAACCTTTAGAATTAGGAGCTGATATTTCGCTACATTCTATGACTAAATTTATAAATGGCCATGCTGATATTGTAGCTGGCATGATTGTTACTAAAAAAGAAGAAGAATACAAAAAAATGAGAAATGTAATGATTAATATGGGCTTTAATATGGATCCTCACCAAGCTTATATGGTTATACGTGGTCTTAAAACACTTTCTTTAAGAATAGAAAGAGCTCAAGAAAATGCTATGAAATTAGCAGAATTTTTAGAAAATCACCCTAAAATAGAATGGGTTAAATATCCAGGGCTTAAATCCCATCCTCATTATGAACTAGCTAAAAAACAAATGTCAGGCTTTGGTTCTATGATAAGCTTTGAAATGAAAGGTGGCTATCAAGCAGGTAAAATATTAATGGATAATGTAAAAATGATTTTACTTGCAGTTTCACTTGGTGGAGTAGAATCTCTTATACAACACCCTGCTTCAATGACACATTCTAAAATATCACCAGAAAAAAGAATGTTGGCAGGAATATCTGATGGCTTAGTAAGATTTTCAGTAGGTATCGAAGACTATTATGACCTCTTAGAAGATATTTCTCAAGCTTTAGATAAATGCTGAATGTAAAGAAAAATAAAATAAATAATTTTATATAATTTATTTTATGTGATTTATTAAAAATATTTGTTTATTAAAATTTTAATATTTTTGCTAAAAAATAAATTAAAGTGTTTTAGAAATCTATTTATCCGCATGGCGGAAGATGTTATTTTTTAAGTTTAGTTTATTATGGAAAAAGAAGATAACAAAAGAGTGAGTCTTTTTGAAAATTTTGAAGAGTCTGATGACGCAAATGTTACAAATGATGTTAATGCAGACAATGCTTTAAATTTTAGTGATAATGTTAATATTAATCAAGAACAAGATAAAGTTGTAATAGAAGAAAATGTGTTAGATGATACTTTAGAAAAATTAAATGATAATAATAGTATAAGTTTATTTAAAGAACTTGAAAAACAACATAACCAAACTGAAGATATTGAAGATTTTGATAATCATGATACAGAAAATAATGATAAAAGCGGAGAACAAAAATATAATAAAGATAATTTGAAAAGTAAATCATTAGAAGAATTAGTTGAAATTTATTTAAAATATGTTTCTAAGGATTATAATCCCGATGAGAAAAAGATAATTTCTGATATTAAAATTATTATAACCGATAAGTTTAAAGAGGAATATAATTTAGCTTTAGAAAAGTTTATTAAAGAAGGTGGTAATGCAAAGGATTTTGTTTATGATAATTTGAATTTAGAACAAAAATTTAATCAAGCTTCACAGACATATAAAGAGAAAAGACAAAAATATCTTGAAGAACATGAAACACAAAAAAAACATAATCTAGAGGTAAAACTTAAAATGCTTGAAAGTCTTAAAGATTTAGTTAATTCTGATGAACCTCTTAAAAAAATTTATGATGAATTCAATATATTGGTGGCTAAATGGAATGAAATAGGACCTGTTCCAAGAAGCGAAGCTAATAATTTGTGGCAAAATTATCATTATTACATTGAAAAATTTTATGAAAAAGTTAAAATTAATAAAGAATTAAGAGATTTAGATTTACGTAAAAACCTTGAACGTAAAATAGAATTATGCGAAAAAGTAGAAGCTCTATTGCTTGAAAAATCTATTAATAAATCTTTTAAATTACTTCAGCAATATCACGAAGAATGGAAGGGGATAGGCCCAGTTCCATCTGACCGTAAAGATGAAATTTGGGAAAGATTTAAAATAGCTACAGAAAAAATTAATGAACGTCGACGTGATTATTATATACAATTTAACGAGCAACAACAAAAGAATTATGAAGCTAAACGTGCTATTTGTGAAAAAGTTGAAGAAATACTTTCATCAGAATTAAATACATTTGAGAACTATAAACAAAAAACGAATGAAATAAACGAAATGATGAACTTGTGGAAAACTATAGGTTCAGCTCCTAAGAAGAAAAATGATGAAATATGGCAAAGGTTTAAAACATTAGTAAATACATTTTTTGAAAATAAAAAAGAATTCCTTGATAATTTAAAAGATAAACAAACAGAAAATTATAATCAAAAACTGCAAATTTGTGTTCAGGCAGAAGCTTTAAAAAATAGTACTGACTGGAAAAAGACTACACAAGAATTTATACATTTACAAAATGAATGGAAAAAAATAGGACCAATTCCTAAAAAACAAGCTGATAAGTTATGGAGGAGATTTAGAAGTGCTTGTGATGAATTCTTTAATAATAAAGCTAAATATTTTGCTAATATCGAAAATATTGAAAATGAAAATTTAAAACTTAAACAAGAACTTATTAAAAAAATAGAAGATTATCAATTTAGTGAAAATAAAAATGAAAATCTTGAAGCTCTTAAGAATTTTCAAAGGCAATGGTTAGAAATAGGGCGTGTCCCAATAAAATATAAAAATGAAATACAAGAAGCTTTTAGAAATGCTATCAATAAACAATTTGATAAACTTAAGGTTAACTCCGTTGAAGCATCTACTATAGAATTTAAAACAAAAATAGAACAACTTAAAAATAAACCCGGTAGCGAACGTGTTCTGTCACAAGAAAAAAATACTTTGCAAAGTAAATTAATAAGATTGAAAAATGATATAAGCCTGTGGGAAAATAATCTAGGTTTTTTGGTTAATTCAAAAAATGCTGATTTGTTAAAAGAAGAATTTTATAAAAAAATAGAAAAAGCTAAACAAGAAGTATTAATACTTGAAGCAAAAATTAAACTTCTTGATAATCAAATCAAACAACAAAGTAAATAAT
>DAOTOD010000187.1:0-3594 GCA_035451165.1 Bacteroidales bacterium | reverse complement strand
AAAAATAAAATAATGTTAAATATAACAAAAATAAGAGCTTCTTGCGGTTTTATTTTTCCTGAAGGTATTTCTCTATTGGCAGTTCGTGTATTTTTTTTGTCTATTTCTTTATCTGCATATCTATTAAAAGCCATAGCAGCATTACGTGCAAAAAAAACAGCAAATAAAACCATGATAAGTTTATAAAAAGATAATTTTGAATTATTATCATTTAAACCAATAAAAAAACCAATTAAAGCAAAAGGTAATGAAAAAACTGTATGAACAAATTTTACTAGTGAAAAATAATACTTGATTTTTGTAAGCATAATAAAATTTTTATGCAACAAAAATACTTAATAATATTTGGAGTAACTTATATTTAATATATTTGATAAATTTTTTATATAATTTTCCTATGGATAGATCGAAAGCAGGTTATATAGAAGGTTTGGTTTCTATTATAATCAATTTTATTTTGTTTATTATTAAAATGTGGGCAGGAATTGTATCTAATTCTATAGCAATTATTGCTGATGCTTGGCATACTATGTCTGATTCTATAAGTTCTGTGGTAGTGATATTAGGAGTAAAATTATCAAATAAAAAACCCGATAAAAAGCATCCTTTCGGTCATGGTAGATGGGAACAAATAGCAGCTATTTTTATAGGTGTTATTTTAGCAATTATAGCTTATGATTTTTTGAAAGAATCAATTATCAATTTTAAAGGGAAAAAAGCAGCTAATTATGGAATAATTGCAATAATTGTTACTCTAATTTCTATAATTATTAAAGAAGCTTTAGCTCAATATGCATTTTATATAGGACGTAAAACTAATAATTTATCTGTTAAAGCTGATGGGTGGCATCATAGATCTGATGCATTGTCTTCAATAGTAGTATTAATAGGAATATTATTTGGTCAAAAATATTGGTGGATGGATAGTTTATTAGGAACTATTGTGTCTATAATGCTTTTTTATGCGGCTTATGGAGTGATTAAAGAGGCTATAAACAAAATATTAGGTGAAAAACCAACACCTGAATTAGTAGCAAAAGTTGAAAATATTATTAATACATTACATCCAAATGATTTATATCCGCATCATTATCATATACATAATTACATAACTCATCAAGAATTAACTTTTCATATTAAATTAGATAATAATGTTAATATAAATACTGGTCATAAAATAGCTACTGATATTGAAAATAAAATTTATGAAGAATTAAATATTACTTCAACTGTTCATATCGAGCCTAAAGATTTTTATCATGAATATGATTAACGTATTTACAATGTATTAATTTTGGGAATTATTAATTATTATTTAAATTTATTAATTATTTTAAAATTTTTTGTTTTGTCTTTTGTCCTATAATTAATATTATGTTAAATAAGAATATTAAAAATAAATGAATATCATTTTTATAAAATTTTAACTTTCCCCTTTCTTTATTAATCATACTTTTTGTTTAAACTAATACTGTATGTAATTGAATAATAATTTTTTAAATTAAAATAAAAAAGCTGCGTAACAAATTCGCAGCTTTTTTATTTTTTGATGAAATTTAATTATTATTATTATTGAATAATAATTTTTTGATTATATGTTTTAAAATTATCTGACAATTTTATATAATAAATACCTTTCTTTAAATACGAAAGATCTAATTTGTTAATTTTATTGTTTTTATTAGATGAATTAGTTTTAGAATAAACTAATTCTCCAGTGGTATTATATATTTCTATAGTTTTAATATCACTATTTGTTTTTAAGTAAAATTCTCCATTTGAAGGATTAGGATATATAGAAACATTGTTATCATTATTTTTTATAAACTGGTTGATATTTGTATTTAATGGAGAAGATTTAAACTGAATTTCATCAATTATCATTGTTGTACCAGCTACTGAAGGTAAATTATCTTGCCAATCAGAAGGTTGAATAATTATAATAACAGTATCTACCAGTGTATAAATATTGAATGGGACTTCTACATATTGATATGTAGATGATTGTTGTAATTGTATATTTTGACCATACACGGTATTACCATTATAATTAAACATTATATATACATACCCATAAGTATTAGTAGTAGGCATATATTTATACCAAAATGTTAATGTATCTACTTGATTATTAAAAGGATAGCCTCCTTTCCAGCAACCACAACCATTATCCCAGTAGCCTGTAGCAATTTAAGTTGGCCTTGTATACCAGGTAACATCATCAAAGTCATATTCTAAATATGATTCTAATTTTATTGCATAATTACCTTTTGCTGCATCTGTTGTAAGAGAAATGTACCCATAGTTGTCTTCATTAGCATTATTCATATACCAGTCATTGGGATAAGTTAGTGTATTATTTTGCCAATATTCAAAATCCCCATTTAACATTGCAGGTTGAGAGGTAATTCCTAGAAGAGAAATACTATCTATATATAAGCATGCTCCTGGGATGCCATTATTAGATGAAAATATATTACTTGATACTGCTGCAAAAACCACAGAATCTGGAGCAACTGATAAAGGAGGATTAAATGTAAATTGAAATGGTAAATAAGAATTGGTTATTCCTCCAACCTTAAAAATATATGTACCTATATTAACTCCCATTTTGCTAAAGCTAACTATAATTGTAGCAGAATCAATGGTAGCAAGATTATATTTATAATAGCCTCTAATGCCAGTTGGTGTTTCATTAATAGGTGCTCCACCTATCCATGTATTAACATCTCCTTCATTGGGTGGAGTATTAAGAAAATAACCAAATATAGTATCTTGACTAGCTGCTATAGTAGTGAGTTTGACAGCATAATTGCCATGATAAGCATCTGTGGTTTTTTCTACGTTAGGTGCATAGTAATTATTACTTATTAAAGATCTAATAATTGAATTATACTGGTAATATTGTGGATATTCATATCCCGTTGATGACCATGTTTCAAAATTTCCATTAGGGATAGGATTTTGGGCTTTACAAATTGCAATTATGCTTAATAAAAGCAATGAAATTTTAATTTTTTTCATAATTTTAATTTTTTATAGGTTAATTTATTTTTTATTTATTTCTTTTATTTTTTTATCTAATTCTTGTGCTTTTTCAAGTTTATTAGTCCTTGCATATAAATTTCTAAGGGTTTGCAAAGTACTAATATCATTAGGTTGAAGTTCTAAAGCTTTTTCAAGATATGGTGTAGCTTGTTCCCATTTTTCTTTAAACATTTTTTCATTTTGTTCTAATTTAATTGGGTCAGTAATATTATTAGCTTGTTTAAGTATTCTCAGACCTTCATTAAAATACAGTGCTCCTAAGTTAAAATTAGCTTCTACCATATCAGGTTTGAGTTTCAGGCATTCTTTATAATATTTTTCAGCCATATCATAAAATTTACTATATAGCTCGGGGTTATTTTCGTAAACCATTTGGTCAAGTTTATTAGAGTAATTAGTTCCTATGACATAATATAATATGTAATTAGTAGGGTTTTTTTGAATAGCCAATTCAAGTAATTTTTGGGCCTCATCCATATTGCCTTGTAGTATATATATATTAGCTTCAGCAACAATGATACTATAATCATCAGGTAAAATAGTTTT
>DAOTOD010000186.1:0-3650 GCA_035451165.1 Bacteroidales bacterium | reverse complement strand
CGTATAGAGTTGAAGATTCTACTTGTTTTTTATTTTTATTTATTTTTAATCTTACTCTTGCTATGTTTTTAGATTGTTTAGTAGGCGAGAGGTCTATAACTTGTAATACTATTCCATTAATATTTTCTTCTTTAATAAATTTAGGTTTATAATCTTTATCGTAAGTTGTAAGTAGTTGAGTAGGGTTAATACTTTCTTCGGTAGGGGTATTAATTTGGACTTCGTTAGCATCTTTAATATATGTGTATATAGCATTTCCGTCATATATTACAGTTTGACCAGCCATTTTCATGACGTATTTATTTCCTTTAATAAGCAAGCTTCCTTTTTTACTTTGGTTAATTTTTTTAGCTTGATTTTGCATAGTATAAGTAAAGTCGATAGATATTGTTTTATATGCTTTTGTCTTTGCAGACACGTCATCGAGTATAGATTTAGCTTTTTTATCTATGTTTGGTTGGGAGAAAATGTTGATTGAAAGAGTTAATAAAATCAAATTTAAAATTATGGTTTTCATGTTATAACAAATTTTTATGTAGTAGTTATGCATTATTATTAAGGTTTGACAAAAATTGTTCCAGAGTAATTTCATCTTTTATTTTAACTTCTCTTGCTTTACTACCTTCGAAGGGGCCTACAATACCTGCGGCTTCAAGTTGGTCTATTATTCGGCCGGCTCGATTATATCCCAATTTTAGTTTACGTTGCAATAAAGAAGTTGAGCCATGCTGGTGTTGTACTATAATTCTTGCAGCTTCTGCAAACAGTTCATCTCTTTCGTTAGGGTCAAAAGTTGTTGTCTCGTCTGAAGACTCGTCAGGGCAGTCGGGTAGGAGGAAGGCTTCAGGATAAGCTCTTTGTGAGCCTATAAATTCGGTAATTCTGTCTATTTCAGGTGTATCTACGAATGGGCATTGTAGTCTTACGAGGTCACTACCTGTTGATAGTAACATATCACCTCTGCCTATTAGTTGGTCGGCGCCTCCCATGTCGAGTATAGTACGGGAGTCGATTTTTGAGATAACTCTGAATGCAATTCTTGCTGGGAAATTAGCTTTAATAGTACCTGTAATAATGTTAACAGAAGGCCTTTGAGTTGCTATAATTAAATGTATTCCTATAGCCCTTGCGAGTTGAGCTAGTCGAGTTAAAGGGGTTTCGACTTCTTTACCTGCTGTCATTATAAGGTCAGCGAATTCGTCAATAATAACTATTATATAAGGTAAAAAGCGGTGGCCATCATTAGGATTTAATTTTCTTGATATGAAGTGAGTATTATATTCTTTGATATTTCGTACTTGAGCATCTTTGAGCAAATCATAGCGTTGTTCCATTTCTATGCATAAGGAATTAAGAGTTCTTACAACTTTTCTGGTATCGGTAATTATAGCTTCTTCACAATCAGGGAGGCGAGCTAGATAATGACGTTCTATTTTAGAAAATAATGTTAATTCAACTTTTTTAGGGTCAATCAAAACGAATTTAATATAAGCAGGGTGTTTTTTATATAATAAAGAGGTTATTATAGCATTTAGTCCAACAGATTTACCTTGACCAGTGGCTCCAGCCATTAGCAAGTGTGGCATTTTTGTTAAATCGGCTATGTAAGATTCATTAGAGATAGTTTTACCTAGTGCTATAGGTAAAATGTGAGGAGAGTTTAAGAATTTTTCGGAAGTAAGCATACTTTTCATTGAAACTATTTCAGGTCTTAAGTTAGGCACTTCTATACCTATAGTACCTTTACCAGGCATAGGTGCAATTATTCTAATTCCTAGGGCAGATAAACTAAGGGCAATATCGTCTTCTAAGTTTTTAATTTTAGATATTCTAACACCGGGAGCAGGAATAATTTCATATAATGTTACAGTAGGTCCTATAGTAGCTTTTATTTTATCTATTTTAATAGAATAATTATTAAGGGTTTCAATAATTTTATTTTTGTTCGATTCAAGTTCTTCTTTTTCTACTGTAACATTACCACTGTTGTAGTCTTCTAGTAAATCAATGGTTGGCAGTTTAAAGTCAGGTAAGTCTAAAGTAGGGTCATAAGGTGCATCAACATTTATGTGAGTTATATCATCATCATTTTCGCTATTTTCTATAGTTAGTCCATTATTATTAATAGTATTAATATTTTGTTCTTTAAAATTTTCTACTACAAAAAAAGGATCATCATTAATATTATTTTCTTCTAAATCTTTTTCTTTATTAATATTGAGGTTTATATTTTCAATACTTTCTACATTAACGTTATCATCATTTTCAGTTTTGTTTTCTTTAATTGATTTTTTAAAAATAAAAGAGAAGTTAATATTAAAGGTTACTATGCAGAAAGTTAGTAAAATAAAGGTTAAAAGCAAAGCAGTTCCAGTTTTGCCTATTAAACTTTCGAGCCATATATTAGCTTCATAGCCATATGTACCTCCTAAGATTAACAAATTATTTTTAGTAAAAATGAAGCTTAAACAAACAGGGAACCATAACAAGAATATAAAAGAGTAAATAAAAGTTTTGAAGATTGGTAATATTCTGATATTGAGAAACATTTTGCATCCGATAATAGTAAGTAGTAAAATAAAAGCAAAAGAAGCTATACCAAATCCTCTTGTAATAAGTAAGTGTGCTAACACTGCGCCTATTTTACCGCCGAAATTATTTACATTAAGAGAAGTATTTAATAATAAATCGTATGCAGATAGTTGATTGATTTTGTCAAAATCTTTTTCCCATGATATAAAGTAAGAAATAAAAGAAACTATTAAAAAAAATCCCAAAATGATGAAAAAAAGTCCTACAATTTTTTTAAATCTGATATCTTTATAGAATAATTTAGAATTGTTCTTTTTTTCTTGAGTATTATCAAGTTGATTTTTATCTTTTTTTAATTTATTTTTTTTTATATTATTCTTTTTTTCTTCTTTTTCGGGCATAAGGTATTAAAAAATAAAACAGTATTTAATTGATAAATGATTACTCATTTTCATCCCCACCAAATAATTCCATTAGTTTTTCTTTCGAGGTAATTTGGTAATCATCAGGGATTAAAAAATCGGCTTCAGATATTTTAGCTTTTTTGTTTATGGAGTGGGCTGTATATTTAATAGTGATATTTTGTCCAGTCATTTCATATTCTAATGGCCAGCCATTTAGTCCGTGGAATTGAGTACCATAGTTCATATCTTCTGAGCCGAATTCATCAGTATAAAATAATGTAGTTGTAACTTCTTCTCCATTATCGGGGTCAGTTTCAGTTATTTCTGCTTTTTTACATAAATATCCAGCAATTGTTTTGGTTTCTCCTTCAATGTATTTTATTTTAGGTGCAGGATTTTCTTTCAAGTTTTTTTCAATATCTTCTTTTGTTGTTTTTAGAGCATATTTTTTATTTGCAACATCTATTAAGATTATATTCGTTTTAGTATCGCCATCATAAATTATAGAAGTACCGCCATATTCTTGTCTTGTTTTATTGCCCATAATTTTTACGATCATATCTTTAGGTTGTGAAGCAAGTGTAGCTGGGTCAATGTCTCCCGAATATGTTATATCATAAGTAATAATAACTTTAAATTTTTTATCTTTTTGTAATTTATTAATATCAGGATTATTAATAAATCCAAATAGAATAGATATTACCAGAATTGATA
>DAOTOD010000185.1:0-3655 GCA_035451165.1 Bacteroidales bacterium | reverse complement strand
TCACCATAAATTCCATACCATACAAATTTTAATTGAGCTTTACCGTTATTGGTTTGTTTAAAAAGCTTTTCATCAATATATCCCGGTAGCAAATTCCAATTTTTGCGATAAAATAACATTGGCCCTATACAAATATTAATTGCTTGTTTATCGTTCCATGGTAAGGCATAAATATAACTGAGGCCTATTTGGGACATGCCAGCTTTTTGCCTTGCACAATCATGAGCTATTAAAGCTTGGGCTAAATGGAAGTTTAATTCTTTATAAATTTGAAGATCAGCCATTAGAACTATTCCTTTGGTTAATACAAAGTGCCCATTATTATCAAGTTTGGTTTTGTAAAGATAAGGATGTTTACTTTTTTTGGGGTGAAAAGCTAATCCCATAAATCTAATCCCAAATAAGATTTTTGTTTGAGCAAATAAAGAAGTTGAAATTATACAAATAAAAGTAAACAATAATATTAGAGTGGTAGTTTTATTTTTAATCATATTTATTTTGAATATTAGCATATTTCCATCTTCTATGTGACCACAACCAATTATCGGGTTGTTTACAAATAGCTTTTTCTAACCTACGTACATAGGCGTTAGTAATATAATAAGTGTCACTATCAGAAGGATTAGAACATATTTCTTCAATAATTATTTTGTAATGCCCTCTTTTTATTCGAATTATGTCAAGAAAAAATACTGGGAAATTAAAATGCTTAGCAATTCTTTCAATACTTGTAAAAAAAGGGGTTTGTTGATTTAAAAAATTAATTTGATAATTTATTTTAGATTTAGGAGGCGATTGGTCAGCAAGTATTAAATAGAAAGTAGGTGTATTTTTATTTTTTAAAATATAATGAGCTAACTTGTTAGAAGATATTAAGCAGTTTTTTTTAAAACGTGTTCTTATAGAATTTAAAAAATTATTGAAATAAACATTCTTTAAAGGTTGATAAACAGCATAAGCATTATTTAAATGAATAAATACAGTGCCAGCCCACTCCCAATTGCCACGATGTCCCATACATGCAATTATACTTTTTTCTTTTTTTAAATATTTATGTATATTTTCAAGCCCTTCAACTTGTATACGTTTTGACAATTTATTAATTTTTATATTAGAGTATTTTATTGTTTCAACTATGATATCGCTTATATTTCTATAAAATTTTTTTATTATAAAATTTATTTCTTTCTTATTTTTTTCGGGGAATGATTTTGTTAGATTGTCTTTAACTACTTTTATCCTATATCTTAAAACATATCTTATGAAAAAGTATATAAAATCGGAAATTAAATATAATAAACAGAAAGGTAATAAAGCAATTAATCTTATTTTAAAAGATAATATTTTTTGTAGTAAATTATTCATTTATTGCTTGATTTAGTGCTTGCAAAGGTACTTTTTTAATCATTTGCAAAATAAAAATAGTTTTGTAGATAATTATTTTTTATAGTTTAAAAGTATCAGAAAAGCATTAATATTAAAAAATATTTTTACTTTTGTTTTATGGAAAGTACAAGACAAAACAAAATAGCAAGGTTAGTACAAAAAAATTTGGGAGAAATTTTTCGCGTTCAAAGTACTAATATATTTGACGGAGCAATGATAACTGTTACTAAAACTTATGTAACTAAAGACTTGTCGATAGCAAGAGTTTATGTAAGTATTTTTTGTAAAAATGATAATGTTAAAAAAAATGAAATATTTGAAAAAATACTTTTGAATAAGTCATATCTTAGAAAATTATTGGGTATAAATATAGGAAAACAAGTGAGATTAATACCAGAACTTGAATTTTTTATTGATGATTCATTAGATTATATTGAAAATATAGAAAGATTGTTAAAGAAGTAATCTACTAAAAAGCATAAACTTGAATTTCCCATTTTATATATCGAGACGTTATTTGTTATCTAAAAAATCACACAATATAATTAATGTTATTTCTTTAATTTCTGTTTCAGGAGTTTGTGTAGTAAGTATGGCTCTTATTATTATTCTTTCTGTATTTAATGGTTTCGAAGCTTTAGTAGTTGATATGTTTAATTCTTTTAATCCTGATATCCAAATTACTGTTTGTCAAGGGAAAACTTTTGATGAAAAAATTGTTGATAAAATAAAATCAATAGCTGGTATTAAGGCAATTACAAAAGTAGTTGAAGAAAATGCACTTGTTAAATATAATAGCAGGCAATGTATAGCTATGATTAAGGGTGTAAGTTCTGATATTTCACAAACATCGAAACTAAAAAATAAATTGGTTGACGGAGATTTTCGTCTTGAAGAAGGAGAACAAAATTATGCTATAGTTGGACAAGGTGTAGCTTATTATCTCAATCTAAGACTTAGTGAATATACAGAACCTCTGAATATATATATGCCTAACAGAGAACATATAGTTTCTCTTGACCCAACTAAAGCCTTTTGCAATGAATTAATACAACCTTCAGGTGTTTTTTCTATTCAACAAGATTTTGATTCTAAATATGTTATGGTGCCTTTGCGATTTATCAGAAAACTTATGAACTATCAGAATGAGTTAACATCACTTGAAATAGCCCTTCAACCAGAAGCTAATGTTGATAAAGTTAAGGAAGATATAAGAAATGTATTAGGGAAAAATTATTTAGTTAAAGATAAATTTCAACAACAAGAACTATTATATAAAATAATGAAAACAGAAAAGTGGGCAGTATTTTTTATATTAACCTTTATATTGATAATAGCTACTACAGCAATAATAGGTTCTTTAACTATGCTAATAGTCGAAAAAAAGAAAGATATAGCTGTTTTTATGAGCTTAGGTGCATCAAATAACTTAATACGCCGTATTTTTATTTCAGAAGGTTTGTTGATAGTTATTTTAGGGGCACTGGTAGGATTGATTTTAGGATTTTTAATATGCTTACTACAAATGAAATTTGGCCTTGTTAAACTTAGTTCTGAAGGTTCTTTTTTAATAGATGCTTATCCAGTGAAATTTAAAATAGTAGATTTTGTAATGACAATATTAGCAGTACTTATAGTAGGCATAATAGCAATATGGCTGCCTGTAAGTCGAATATCTGAAAAATATTTACACCAGCAAAAGCTTTAATGAATATTAGTAATAGTTTATTTCTTTAATAATTATTAATTTTGCGTTATTCTAATTAAAATTAAAAGATGGATTTATTATCGGTAAAGCAAAAATTTGGAATTACTGGGAATTCACCTTTACTTGACAGAGCTATAATAATTGCTATGCAGGTTGCTCCTACTGATTTATCAGTTTTAATTACCGGTGAAAGTGGAACCGGGAAAGAAGTTTTTCCTAAAATAATACACCATTTAAGTCCGCGCAAACATAACTCTTATATTGCTGTTAATTGTGGCGCAATCCCTGAAGGAACTATAGATTCAGAATTATTTGGACATGAAAAAGGCTCTTTTACCGGAGCTCACGAAACACGTAAAGGTTATTTCGAAGAAGCTAATGGTGGTACAATATTTTTAGATGAAGTTGCTGAATTACCTTTAGCTACTCAAGCTAGATTACTTAGAGTATTGGAAACAGGTGAATATATAAGAGTAGGTGCCTCAAAAGTTTTTAAAACAAATGTTAGAATAGTTGCTGCTACTAATGGTTTAATAGATGCTGCTATGGCATTTAATTCAT
>DAOTOD010000184.1:0-3657 GCA_035451165.1 Bacteroidales bacterium | reverse complement strand
ATAGTTTATTCTTTATCTTTTACTTTTAAAAATTTTTTTAGAGAAAGTTTTTTTATTATAAGAAATATTTATAATATACATTCCTTCAGACAAATTGTTTAAATCTTTTATATTAATATAATTAAATCCTGTATTAATTTGAAATAGTTCTGGTTTACGGATGCTTTTACCTGTTATATCGACTATTTCAATTTTAACTGAATGTGTATCAGAAGAAGAAAATAACAAATAAATATTGTCAACAAAAGGATTAGGGAATACGTTAATATCATTATCATTATCAATGTTTAAAATTTTTTTATTTGATAATATAAGATAAGCAGCTGCTAGATTAGGTATACCATATCCAAGTAAAGAATCAGGGTTATTATATTGGCTTGCGCTTTCTTTAACAGCTTTAATAATTTCCATATTATTAAGAGATAAATTTGTTTGCCATAAACAAGTTATTGCACCAGCCATAACTGGTGAAGAAAAGGATGTACCATTACCTGCTATAACTTCATATCCTCCTATTGTAGAAGCTACTACTGTATTCATACCTTGTGCACAAACATCAGGTTTGATTCTGCCGTCAGCTGTTGGCCCTACAGAACTAAAATATGCATATATTCCATTTTCATCAACAGCTCCAACAGTTAATATACTATCAGCATCAGCAGGTGTACCTATATATTTCCAAGGTTCATTAGCAGAATTGCCAGCACTATTGACTACTAATATGCCTTTGCTAGCGGCTATATCCGCAGCACGTGTTACTAGTGCAGTATTACCATCTAGTTCAGTCCATGTGTGGTTTTGTGTTGCATCGTAGAAAGTGGTATAGCCAAGTGATGAGTTTATAACATCGGCGCCGACCGAGTCAGCAAATTCAGCGGCTACGGCCCAATTACCTTCTTCTATAATGTATTCGGTAGCAGCATCTTCTGATCTCAATAACCAATAGTTAGCTTTAGGAGCAGTTCCTAAGTATATATTTGGTAGATTTCCTCCCATAATAGAAAGTACCATCATTCCATGTGTACTTTCTTTAAAAACATTATTACCAGGTTTAACAAAATCGCGTGTACCTAATATTTGTCCATTTATCCATAAGCTATCAAATATAGTTAAAGTATCAACGCTCCAAAAGCCTGCATCTAAAACGGCTATAGTCATACCTTCTCCCCTATAGCCTAAATTATGTAAGTAATCGCAAGCTATCATAGTAACTTGATTTTCAGCATAGCCATAATTATAATTATAATTATCTTTAGTTTTATTTAAGTTAAATGATAAACTTGCATTATCCGTATTATTTTGCGAGCCTGCTTTTTTTTCTTTATTTTTAATTGTAGTATCAATAATTTGAGTACGTTGTCTTTTTTGTGCTTTTGTCTCTCCTTTTTTAGCTACCATTTGGATTTTTTTAACAAAAGGGAATGAATTTATTTTACTTAAAGCTAAAGTATCGTCAGTCTCGATAGTAACAAAATTGAACCATTTTGACCAATTAATAACGGTAACTCCAGTATTTCTGACACTGTCTATATACCATGGATTAACAGGTAAGTCATTCATTTGTATAGGTATACCATATTTCAATCGTCTATCAATAGCTTTTTGTGATAAAAACGCAGAAGGATTTGAGATAGAATAAGGAGAATTATTTTTGTCAGTAAACATAACCCAATATTTTGAAGGAGCTACTTGAGCTAATAAATAAAAAGAGAAAATAACATTAATAATTAAGGTAAAACAAATTTTTTTAGTCATAATATAAAATATGTTTAGGTTTTATAAAATATTGATATATAATTTATTATATTAATTTCCATATTGTTTAGCAGTCATTGTATAATCAACTCCTTTTTTTATTACGCCTGTTATTTCTTTTTCTATTTGTACAAATTTTTTATATACTAATCCTACTCCTGTAGCATATATTTCAATAGCATAATCATTACTTATTAAAGTATTAAAATCTTTTTGTAAAACAGTAATAGTAGAATCAAAATAAAGATACTTATTGTAATAAGGCTTATGTACATCTATATATTTATATGTTTGCTCATCGAAAATATTATATGCATTACCATTCCATTTTTTATCTTTTTGAATAGGAAAAATTAATTTTAAATATCTGACATTTTCCTCGACCTTTTCGGCTGTATATGTTGTTCTTAAGCATGTCCATACATTATTAAGCTTCCATGGTAAAGTATCACAATTACGTTTATATTTTTCTAATCTTTGAACAGTTCTACCGCTATTATCAATAATATCACTTTCAATGTACTCTTTAATTTCGTATAAAAATGTATCTACCGTATTAGTAAAATCATTATATACAATAGAATCGACTTGATATATTACGTAATGCCCTTTATTTACTGGGAAATAATTATAATCATTAATTTCACTTACTATAATATCGTTTTTGCAAGAATAATTACAGATTGGCAAGCAAGTAATTACAAATAATATTTTAAACATTCTCATAAAAGGCAATAAATTAATATAATTTTAAGATGTTATTATTCCACCTGCAACTATGTCATTTTCTTCATAAACAACCGCAGATTGTCCAGGTGTAACTGCTGTAACAGGTTCAATAAATTCAACGTACATATTTTGTTCATTATTGATTACCATAGCCTTGGTACCTTTATCTTGATATCTTATTTTTACTGATAAGATTTTAGATTTTTCTACAGTAGTATATTTCATCATATTAATATTTTTAGCTTTTAAGTTATAAGCTATAAGATCTTCTTTATTTCCTAAAATTATTTCATTTTTTAAATGATTTATTTTAATCACATATAAAGGTTTACCTACAGCTATTCCTGTTCCTTTACGTTGTCCTATTGTATAGAAAGGATAACCTTTATGTTTACCAATTATTTTACCTGACATATCAACAAAATTACCTTCATTTATAGTGATTGTAGTATTTTTTAATCTTTCGCTTATAAATTGCCTATAATTACCTGACGGTATAAAACATATTTCCATACTTTCACGTTTAGATTTAATTTTTTTAAATTCTTTTTCTTCAGCTATTGTTTTTACTTCTTCTTTAGTTAGGTTACCCAAAGGGAATATTGTTCTTGCTAAGTCTTTTTGTTCAAGTGACCATAAAAAATAAGATTGGTCTTTATTTTTATCAGCACCTTTTGAAATAAAATATCTACCGTTACATTTGTTCACTTTAGCATAATGACCAGTAGCTATATATTTACAACCTATTTCGTCAGCAAATTTAGTTAAAAAATGCCATTTTATATATTTATTACATCTTACACAAGGATTAGGAGTAGCTCCTGCTAAATATTCTGATTGAAAATTTTCGACTACAGAAGTTAAAAATTCTTTTCTGCAATCAATAATATAATGTTGGAATCGAAGTTTATCTGCAAATGTTTTTGCGTCATTAATAGATTCAATACTACAGCAGCCTGTTTCTTTAGCTTTGCAATTATTAAGCAAGTAATCCCACATACGAAAAGTAACTCCAATAACTTCCCATCCTTGCTCTTTAAGTAAAAAAGCTGTTATAGAGCTATCAACACCACCGCTCATTGCAACTAAAACTTTTTCAGTGTTCATTTTTGCAACGTTTCTTTTAATTCATTATCCTTTTTTTCAGCTTCTTTGTCGTAATATTCTATTTTT
>DAOTOD010000183.1:0-3664 GCA_035451165.1 Bacteroidales bacterium | reverse complement strand
ATCATTATTAATAGGCTTATTTTCATTCCCTTTATCATCTATAATTATCTTATCTTTATATGTTTCTATTTGAGCTTTAAGAATTTCGTAAGTAGCAATAGCATCAGCTTTAGCCGAGTGAGCATTAGTTAAAACTTTGTTACAATAAAATTTATAAGCAGCTGCTAAATTACGAGGTTCCATTTTATGAAAAATGTTTTGTACGTCTACCAACCGTCGTCCTTTAATTTCGAAATCAACATTGGCACGTAAAAACTCTTCAACTAAGAGAGGTATATCAAACTTATTTGAATTATAACCAGCCAAATCGCAGTTATATAAAAAAGAAGCTATTTTATGAGCTACTTCTTTAAAAGTAGGGCAATCTTTAACATCATTATTTGTAATTCCATGGACTTCGCTTGCTGACTTAGGAATAGGGATACCAGGATTAATAAGCATTGTTAAAGTTTCTTCAGTATTATCAGGCCATATTTTTAATATGCATATTTCGACAATGCGATCGTGGCTAACATTAGTTCCTGTGGTTTCAATATCAAAAACAGCTAAAGGCTTGGTGAGATTTAATTTCATAATATTTATTGTTTTTTAATCTTTATTTTCTAATCTTATGTTTTTAAAAATGTTTATTTCCCGCGAGTCTCTGTCTTCTATGTATAGTTCAAAAGTATTTGTTTTATATAAATTACTATTAGTTTGTATAATAAACCTACCTGGCGGTAAAATAATAGTATATTTTGAATTGTATTTATTAGGCTTGTATTTACCATATATTGTATTATTATCTTTATCATAAACAAATATTTCTATATTTAGCTCTGAAAAAGTTACAGTTTTTTCTATGTTTTCTTCTTTATTACCTTTTTTGTTTTTAGAATTATTTGTTTTTATAATATTTATTGTTGTATCAGTGTTTACGTTATTAAATTTTGTTTTGTAATATTCATAAATAGGAATAGAGTCAGTTGATAATATATATCCATTTATAACAGAATAAATAGGATTAATGTCTTTAAATATTAAACGGTATATGTCAAGATCACCGTAAGTGTCAGGTTTTCTTGCATGCATATATGCATATCGTCCTGATGAAGTAAAAGAAATAGTTTTATTATCTTCAGGGTTATTTACAGGATAACCTAAATTAATAGGTTTCGAAAAAGTATTAGTTTCTCGGTCCCATGTAGTTTTAAAAATATCAAAATCGCCTATTGTGTTATGTCCCATAGAAGCAAAATATAAAGTTTTGCCATCAGGTGCTAAGTAAGGAAAATCTTCGTCATATTCTGTATTTACAACGTTACCTATATTAACAGCTGGTCCCCAAGTGCCCGAAGGTAAAAGAGTTGACATATATATATCTAACCCTCCATAACTGTCTTTTGTCCCTCTATCACTAGCAAAAAAAAGTACTTTTTTATCTTTTGATATAGTAGCTGCTGTAACTAATTTGTTGCTATAGTTAATATTGCTGCCAAGACTAATAAGTTTTTGGTAATTTTTACCTACTAATTTAGATTCAAATACTTCAAAGCGTCCAAATTCATTATCTACAAAAACGTATAGTCTTGTTCCATCATTCGACATTCCTACAATTTCTTCAACTAATGGTGTATTAATAGCGTTTGAAAACCTTTTAGCTTTTTTCCATTCATTATATTTAAATTCAGACAGATATAAATCGGCTGTGTTATAGCCATCAAAGTCTTCAATATTACCTAAATTGCCTTTTCTTTTTGAATTAAAAATAATAAATGACTCATCTTTTGATATATAAGGATTATAATCGGGATATGGTGAATTTATTGCAGGGCCAAGGTTCTCAAAAACAACATTAATAGGGTGTTTAATCATTTCCTTGGCATTGTTGCATATTTCTATTTGCCTTTCTGGAGTAATACGATTAGTATTTTTAGAACCTACTAAATCTTTGAACTTTGTAAAAGCTGCAATTGCATCATCAAACCTATATGAATATTGATAAGCTCTACCTAAATCATACCATACATTGGGATCAGCTTTGGGATTTGAACTAGCCCTTTCAAGGTATAATAAGGCTTTCGTTTTGTCTATATCTGTACTTAAATAACATATACCTATATTATGATTATAAGAATAGTTTAATGAATCTTTTTCAAGTAACATCTTATATTCATTTATAGCAGCAACATAGTTGCCGTTTGCCATAAAATCTTTTGCATATTTCTCGTTAGGAGGATCTAATTGATAATTTCTCTTTTGGGAAAATAAATTAAAATTACTGAAAATCAATATTTTAATTATTAATATATATATAATCTTATGAAAAATTTGTTTATATAAAACTTTATATATCATTTTTTTTAACTTGCTTTTAAAAGTGCTAATTTATAAAATTTGCACTAATAAATGTTATCTGGAATAATAAAGATTAAAAACTATTGTATTGTTAAATAAAAAACGCTGCAAAGATTTGTACTTTACAGCGTTTTTTTAAATTATCAGGAATTAATTAATAAATAAAAATTTTTCTGGTTTCAGTATTTTCGCCTGATAAGTATCTTATAGTATAAGTGCCTGTTGATAAGTCAGGTTTAAAGGTATAATTACCATCATAATTTATTGATTCTAACATAATTATTCTACCAAGAGCATCATAAAGCTGTAATGTACCTTTGCTTTTTTGCCCTCTGATACTTACTTGTAGTTCTTCTCCTGTTGCCCAAGCTGCAAAATTAAACCCTTCATTCCCTTCAGTTATTGAAGTGTTATTGTTAGAAAATTTAAGTATAAATCTTCCTTCGGCAGGAGAATTAACATCTGCTGCAAAGGTATAAACAGGATTTACAAGTAGATTCTGTATCTTGCCTAAAGCTTTATCTTCTAAGTAAACTGTAACATCAGCAGGTAAATTAATTATATCTTTAGCTTCTATATAATAAATTCCACCTTTCTGAATTGATAAACCAACAGGTATTTCTGTATTAAAGTCATATGGTAAACCATTGAAAGCTAATCGATTATCATTAGTTATTGTATAAATATTAGGCATATTAATTTCAGTATTCATTAATTTACCTATATCATAATCGGGGTCATTATCATATGTGGCATCATTAGCAAACATGATGGCAGTTTCGTCTTTAATACTGTTAGGTTCATTAATAGCAGCGGCAAGAATAATCATTGGGATATCGGGCTTAGTATAATCTTTATAGAGCATTGTGTTAACTATGTCACTTCTCATAGAATTAGTAAATGTAAGTGTGCCACCGATAGTGTTGTTACATTGTAAGAAGCAAGCATGTAAAGGTGCTAAATAACGTGTCCCTCCGTTAAGAGACATATTAAGAACAGCATTATAATAGCCATAATATCCATTATACATGCTAGTAGATATGTATATAGAAGCGCTCTTATTTAGTTTAGCAAATGTATATGGCAGTTTTGAGAGGTCAATAGGTGAAGGGTATGGGTTCCCTATGAAGTTCCAACCATCGCCTTTACCGGGTCCAGGATTAATTTTTGTAACATTAACAGTTATATCTCCATTATTAACTTCTCCGTATAGATAAGCAATAATATCATTAGTATTGTTTCCTCCTATTTGAGCAGTATATCCTACAGTAGGAGGCATAATAGTGTTAGTAGCACCTTGGGGTGCTGCTTCTACCCAGCCATTACT
>DAOTOD010000182.1:0-3693 GCA_035451165.1 Bacteroidales bacterium | reverse complement strand
TTAGCATATTTACAACATTTAAACATAATACTACTACTAATACTTTCTACATTATCGAAACGATTTAATATAAATAGTCTATAAAAATCATAATCTAAAATCTTTATTATTTTATTATTAAAATCAAAACTTCCTGTTTCTTTAATATCGTTTAAATAAGAAAAGCCTAAATGAAAGTCATGTTTTTTTAATACATTAAATAAGATACCATATCCATATTTTAATGCTTTATCTTTAAAGCCATAACCAATATATCCTTTTATAGCAAACAGTTTAGACAATTTTTGATTTGTTGCTGCTCCTATTCCTAACCTAACTCCTTCATATAAATTATAATTAACTGTTTTATTAACATCAAAATTTATAAAACCTATAGGATATTCTCCATTAATTAAGCATTGTAAAGTTTTTACTTTCTTTTCAAGATTAATTGCTCGACTTAAACTATCAATAATACGGTAAGTTTGAACATCTTTATAAGTCAAAGCTTCATATCTGTGAGTGTTCCAAAAGTCTTCAGATTTATCTACTTTATTTATATCTATATCACTAATATTTGTATTGAAATTACTTTTTTTTATATTAGGATTTAAGTCAATATCATAAACTATACTTTTACCTATTCCCAATAATTTTAGTTTGGGGAAGCTAGGCATTGTTATATAAAGCTCCACACTTAATTCGTGTGGGAATCATTGTTGATTATCAACATATTTATATTGTTGTTGAATTTTGATATTCATATCCCCCTTTTGTATTAAAAAAGGACGAGCAATTACATTTTGAATAGCATAAGTATTTGAATTAATGTATAATAGCCCTTGCAAGGCATCAAAATTTTTATTTTCATAAGGTCGAAAAGAAATAATAAAAACAGTATCATTATCGTAAAACAAAGTATCTTCTATTAGGAAATTATATTTAAAAATACTGCCTTTACTAACTGGATTAATATATTTTTTATCGGCTATAGTAATAATTTCGTCATAAAAAGTAAACGGTTGCAATTGATTTATAAATATAGAGAATAAAGGGTTTTTCAAGCCAGCTACTTTTGAAGCAATTATTTTATCATTTCTTTTATCAGGGGCCATAAAAGACCTTTCTATAATGCTTTCAGAAATAAACAAGTGGTTATTATTTATAAAATTTCTTATATTATTTAAAGCTGTATCTGCTGTAGTGTTATCTTTAATGTTTAAAGAAGAGGTATCAATAGTAAAAAAAGTTTTGTTATATATAGTGCAAGTAAAAGATTTTCTTTTTTCAGGATTATTAATATTTCTATTTTCTATTGCTTTCTTAATAATTCTATGAGCGGGGTTTTCGGTTGGATATATTTTAATTTCAGTCAATTCTATTTGAACAGGGCTCAATATAATTATATTATTATAGTTTGCTTTTAGAGTTACAGTTTTTTTAATATATCCGACATAACTAAATATTAAAGTTAACGAATCTTCAATAGTTTCAATTTGAAAATCTCCTTTCATGTCACTTATATATCCCCTATTAGTATTAAAAATTATAATATTAGTAAAGGGCAATTTTTCATTAGTTATAGAATCTAAAACTGAACCTTTAATAATTTTTCTTTGAGCTAATACGGGTAAAAAAACAATTACTAATAATAAACTTAGAATATAAATTTTTGATAATTTAATTATGGTAACAAGTTTATTAAGCATATAATAATAAAAAATGTATCAACAAAGTTAGGATACTTATCATTCTTTATTTTTTGAGTCAATAATTATAGTTACCGGTCCATCATTTATTAAATTAATTTTCATCGCGGCACCAAATCTACCAGTTTTAACAGGGGTTTGTAATAAATCTTGCATTGTTTTGATAAATATTTCATATAAGGGTATTGCTTTATTAGGGTGAGCAGCTTTTATATAAGATGGTCTATTACCTTTGGATGTACTTGCATGTAAAGTAAACTGACTTACAATCAAAGCTTCTCCGTTTATATTATTTATTGATAAATTCATAATACCTTTATCATCATTAAAAATTCTTAGATTAACAATTTTTTTACATAACCATTTTACATCTTCAATATCATCATCAGCAGCAATACCAATGAATACAAGTAACCCTTTTTCAATAGAAGCTATACATTCATTATTTACAGTAACAGAAGCTTTTAAAACTCTTTGAATAACTACTCTCATAATGGCAAGGCATTTAACTCCATTCTTTCTCTTCAATATCTTCTCCCGAGAACATCACAATATAATTCTTATATCTCCAGCTTGCTATTTGACCATCTTCAAGAGCCTGCTTAACTGCACATCCTGGCTCATTTACATGAGTGCAATTATAATATTTGCACTTATTAAGCAATTGGAACATTTCAGGGAAAAAATGAGTTAGTTCTTCTTTTTTTATATTAATAAGTCCAAATTCTTTAATACCTGGTGTATCGATTATGTATCCGCCAAAGCTTAAAGGGAACATTTCGGCGAATGACGTAGTATGCCTCCCTTTTAAATGGGTTTTTGAAATATCTCTAGTTTTTAAATTTAATGTTGGTTCAATTTTATTTAGAAGGGTTGTTTTACCTGTGCCAGAATGCCCTGCAAATAAACAAATATTGTTTTTCATTTCATTGATTAATAAGTCGAAATTATAACCGTTAATAGCAGAAACATTTATTACATTGTATCCTATGTTTTTATAAGTAGATTCTAAGACTTGTAATTGTTCAAGTTCACTATTTGTATAAATATCTATTTTATTAAAAACAATAACAACAGGTATATTATAAGCATTTGCTGTTACTAAAAAACGATCAATAAACCCTGTTGAAGTTTTAGGTAATATTAAAGTAGCTATTAAAAAAGCTTTATCAATATTAGCAGCAATGATATGACTTTCTTTAGATAACTTAGCTGCACGCCTTATAATGTAATTTTTACGTGGACAAATATTTTTAATTATTCCTATGTTATTTTTTTCATCAATAATAAAATCAACGTCATCTCCAACAACAACAGGATTAGTAGCTTTAAATCCTTTTATTTTTAATTGTCCTTTAAGTTTACAATTATAAATTTTATTATTAGTAATATCTTTTACTAAATACCAACTTCCTGTCGAGCGTATCACCTTCCCTTTCATAAAAAAATTATTAAGTTTTGTGTAGAGTATTTTTAAGGAAAATTATAGTGTTTACGTACTGGCTTAATTATATTCCAAACGCATTCTAATCCATTTTTAAATATCACAAAATCACCTGGTTTAATAGTAAAATTACCTTCCTTTGTTTCAATAACTACTTCACCTTCGATAAATAAACATTCTTCATCGCAATCATATGTCCATGGGAATTTTGAGATTTCTTTTTCCCATATAGGCCATTGCCTAATATTTCTTTTACTTATTTCTTCTTCTGATAATTTTTTAATAACTATATATTTGGCCATAATCATTAATTAATTTTAAGTTTTAAAATTATGATAAAAGTAAAATAAAAAAAATAATAAACAAAGATATTTTATATAAGTATATACCTTTTACCTGGCATCGCTTTTATAATTCCTTGTATTTCAAGATTTAGCAAGACTGAAGATATTTTACTATTAGTCATTCCTGAACAGTTGCATAAAAAGTCTATGCTACTTTCACCATTGACTTCTAATATATTGATTATAGATTTTTCTTCTTCACTAAAATTTTGGAAAA
>DAOTOD010000181.1:0-3712 GCA_035451165.1 Bacteroidales bacterium | reverse complement strand
AATAATTGATTGACAATTTATACCAACAATTTTATAGCCAGGTAAATTTTCTGACAAAATACGAAAAGCTGTAGTATCATATTGTTCATAATATGTAGGCATAATGTAAGTTTTATTAACAAAAACTCCATTAGTATACGTTCTATAATAAGCATCAGGAGGATAATTACCCGATTGGCTAGGTGGCATAGGAATCCTAATTATTTTATAAGGATTTCCAAAAAAAGAATTATAATTATTAATAATATAAAGTAAATTAGCTTCTATTTGTTGACCATCGTTTACATTAGGTGGAAATTTACCTACTAGTAATGTTTCTTCATCAAGTATTTTCATATGCATGTCTATGTGATGTATCCCATCATCTGGTAAATTAGTAACTTTTATATAACGCGATATTCCCATAAACCTTTTCATTATTGTATCAATTTCTGCTTCAGTTAATGAAGGATTATCATCTAGTACAAGCTTTTCAGCAAAAGCCGTCCCTAGTCCATCAGTCATAAAATTGCCACCAGTGTTAACTAATTTCCATGGTGAAGTAATCGTTTGATATAAAGGATAATTATAATATGAAGCAACAGCAACAGGATTACTGTCATCATCAGGGCGCGGACGATTATAAACCCAATCAACAAGTAATAAAGAATCTACATCATGAGTATAAACCGTATTAGCACTATAATCTCTACACCATATAGTATTAGTAGGAGTTATTAAATATTTAATATTATTAGTTATTGTAACCCCATTACCGATAAGTTTAGATTTGACGTAATTAGAATCACTGCAACTAATAAGTACTGTACATTCTTTCTGAGCAGCTTCAACTATTGCTGATAAAATATTTTCATAACCTTTCCATGAAATCAACAATGTTTGAATTTCTTCCCATTCAGCCATAGTTCTCACAGGAGAAACAGGAGGAGTAACATACCCTTTAGGAATTAATTTCAAAAGATATTCAGGCATTTGCAATTTTTCTTCATAAGTCATTATATGAGTATTATCCTGAGCATATATACTAAATACAAAAGCAAGAAAAAATAAGCAAAATATAAACTTAACTTTGTTATTATACATAAAAACTAAAATTATATTTAACAAATATACTATACATTTATTAATGTAAAATTATTACTTAATTTTGTAAATTATATTATTTTAAATTTTTTGCCTTATTATTTATTTAATGAATAATATTAAATACTTTCTTATAAAAACATATCTAATCTTATTCAATATTTTATTATCCCTGCTATTAAATGCACAACCAGGTAAAGATGGAGCTAAAATTGTTAATAATATTGAATACATTAACGAATATACTTTACTTTCTCAAGATGCAAATCAAGGAAGTATAATTATAAACGTCCTTTCTAGCTCATTAAATAACAATAATCGATTTGCACAAAATTTATCAACAGGTGATTTATTATTCATAATACAAATACAAGGAGCAATCATAAATTATAATAATGATATTAATTATGGTGAAATTATAGATTATGAAAGTTGTGGAAATTATGAATTTGCCCAAGTAGATTCTGTGATTGATGCATTTTCTATAAAACTAACCTGCCCTATTACAAATAATTATAAAGCTACAGGTAAAACATTAATTGTAAGAGTTCCACGTTTAACTTCTCTTACTATAAATAATGGTGGAATACTAACATGTGATAATTGGAATGGTTATAGCGGAGGAGTATTAGTAGCAGAAATATTAAACGATATCATTTTAAATAGTGGGGGAGTTATTGATGTTAGCGGAAAAGGATTTAGAGGAGGAATAAAGTATGACACTATAAGCGAATGGGGAGTATTAGATTACAGATGGTATAAAAAAAATACTGGGGGAGAAAAAGGAGAAAGTATAGCAGGCTATCACTATGAATATGATAATATGGGAGGCCGATTTTGTCGTGGAGCTCCTGCCAATGGTGGAGGTGGGGGTAATGCGCATAATGCGGGAGGTGGAGGTGGTGCCAATGCTGGTAATACTACATTATGGACAGGCTTAGGTATCCCCGATATTAGCACCCCTTCATGGGCTAATGCTTGGAACTTAGAATATCCCGGTTTTGCATATGCAATATCTCCAGGAGGAGGCAGAGGTGGTTATACTTTCTCTTCTGCTAACCTTGATGCTTTAGTTGAAGGTACAAATGGAGAATGGGGTAACTCTAACTGGGGAGGAGATTGGAGAAGAGCTACAGGAGGACTTGGCGGTAGACCACTAAATTATACGACAAGCAAAATATTTCTCGGAGGTGGTGGAGGAGCAGGTGACGAAAATGAAAATTATGGAGGTAGCGGTGGTAATGGTGGTGGATTAATTTACTTATTTATACAAGGCAACATAAGTGGGAATGGTGTAATTTTATCAAACGGCAGCAACGGAGAAGATGCAATTGGGCCACAACCAATTACAGGAGCAACAGGAACTGACGGAGCAGGAGGAGGAGGAGCCGGAGGTACAATTATAATTAATTCATTAGGAAATATTTCTGGTATTAGTATATACGCTAATGGAGGTAAAGGAGGAAATCAAATTATAAAAAAAGGCTTATTCAGCTCAAATACTGAAGCAGAAGGACCAGGAGGTGGAGGAGGCGGAGGCTATATAGCTACTTCATTAAATTCTAATAATATAATAAAACAGGCTGCTGGAGGTATTAATGGAACTACTAATTCTGTGGGATTAACAGAATTCCCCCCTAATGGAGCAACTAAAGGATGTTATGGTATTGATACCGCTATTATAACAAATTATCACCTAACAACCATAAATGATACAGTATGTAAAGGCAATGATGCTATTCTAAGAGCTCTCTTAATAGGAAATCCTCCTTCAGGAATATCTATAGAATGGTATGATAAACCGATAAATGGTAATTTAATTGGGCTAGGAGATACTCTTACTATATTTAATATTGATTCTACAATGACTTACTGGGTAGGAACATGCCCTGGTTTTTATAGAATACCTGTTAAAGCTATTGTAATAGAACCTAAAGCTAATGCGGGAGCAGATACTTCTATTTGTTTTGGTAACTCATTACAATTAAACGCTACTGGTGGCATTTATTATCAATGGTCACCTATCACAGGTTTAAATGATCCTTATATTAGCAACCCTATTGTATCACCTTTAACTTCTACAAACTATACAGTTACAATATACGATAAATACGGATGTACTGATAAAGACTCTATTTACATTACTGTACTAGCTAAGCCTAACGCTAATGCAGGTAATGATACTTCTATTTGTCAAGGACAAACTTTAATTCTTAATGCCACAGGAGGAATACTATATCATTGGGCACCTGAAACATTAGTAAATAATCCCTATTCAAACCAAACATATACTAGCCCTCAAGCAACAACTATCTATACAGTAACAGTAACAGATATAAATAATTGTTTTGAAATAGATTCTATTATTGTCAATGTTCTACAAAAGCCTTTATTAAATTTAGGCAACGATACAATAATATGTGAAAATGACTATTTAACTTTAGATGTAAGTAATTCTGGAGGAAGCTTTTACTTGTGGAATAATGGTAATACTAATGCTTCAATAATTATCAATACTCAAGGAACTTATTCAGTAATTGTAACAGATACTAATGGATGTACAGCTTCTGATAGCATAAATGTAAGTGTATTACCATTAGCTAATATCACTATTAGTGATATTGCTCCC
>DAOTOD010000180.1:0-3714 GCA_035451165.1 Bacteroidales bacterium | reverse complement strand
TTACTTATATGAACAAGTCCATCTTGATGTATTCCCAAGTCAACAAATACTCCAAATGCAGTAATATTAGTAATAATAGCTGGTAAGATCATTCCTATCTTAATATCATTTATAGTATGTACGTTTTTGTCGAATTCAAATACTTTAAAAGACTGACGCGGATCTCTACCAGGTTTTTTAAGTTCTTCTAATATATCAGTTAAAGTTAATAAACCTGTTTGATTATCAATATATTGTTCAATTTTTATTTTATTTATCATATCATAGTTATTAATAAGTTCCTTTACTTCACAATTTAAATCTGAAGCTATTTTTTCAACGATGTAATAAGATTCGGGATGTACGGCACTATTATCCAGTGGATTTAAAGCATTTGGTATTTTCAAAAAACCTGCAGCTTGTTCAAAAACTTTTTCTCCTAAGCGAGGTACTTTTTTTAATTCTTCTCTTGATTTAAAAGGGCCATTATCATCACGATATTTAATAATATTAGCAGCTATAGAGGGACCTATACCTGATACATAAGTTAAAAGTTCTTTACTTGCAGTATTAACATCTACTCCAACGGCATTAACGCAACTCATCACAGTTTCTTCAAGGCTTTTTTGCAGTTTATTTTGGTCAACATCATGTTGATATTGTCCAACGCCAATTGCCTTAGGTTCTATTTTAACAAGTTCAGCCAAAGGATCTATAAGCCTTCTACCTATAGAAACTGCTCCTCTAACCATTACATCATAATTAGGGAATTCTTCACGTGCTATAGCACTTGCAGAATAAACTGAAGCACCACTTTCGTTAACTATTATAGCAATTACATCTCGGTCGAAAGATATTTTTTTTATAAAATTTTCTGTTTCTCTACTAGCAGTGCCATTGCCAATAGCTATAGCATCAATTTTATAAGTTTTAACCAAATTTTTAAGTTTTGCAGTTGCTATTTTTCTTTCAGCTTGAGGAGGATGAGGATAAATAGTTTCATTATACAGGAGTACACCATTTTCATTCAAACAAACTAGTTTACAACCATTTTTAAAGCCTGGATCAATAGCTAAAACTCTTTTCTTTCCCAAAGGAGGTGCTAATAAAAGTTGCTTAAGATTTTCAGAAAAAACCTTAATAGCTTCATCATCAGCTTTTTCTTTGTAAAAATTCCGAGTTTGTGTTTCTAATGAAGGTAACAATAAGCGTTTGTATGCATCTTTTATTGCTATTTTAACTTGCTCCGATGATTGTGAATGATTTTTTATAATAATGTCTTGAATTATTGTTAAAGCCTTAATCTCAGGAGAGAATATTTTGACTTTTAAAAAACCTTCTTTTTCGCCACGGTATATAGCAAGCAAACGATAAGAAGGAGTTTTAGCAATGATTTCTTTATATGAGAAATAATCCTTATATTTATCTCCTTCTTTTTCTTTATCTTTAATAATTTCAGAATGAATAATGGCTTCTTTAAAAAATAAATTTCTTAAAGAACTTCGAACTAATTTATTTTCGTTTATCCATTCAGCAATAATATCTCGTGCTCCTTGTAATGCTTCTTCAATACTAAAAACTTCTTTCTCTAAAGAAATAAATTTTTCTGCTAAAGCATAAATATTAAGCTGATTTTGTAAAAAAATTTGTTCAGCTAAAGGTTCCAGTCCTTTATTTTTAGCTATAGTAGCTTTGCTCTTTTTTTTAGGCTTATAAGGAAGGTAAATATCTTCTATTTCTGACAGGGTTTTGGCTTTATTAAGTTCATTTTCAATTACTGGAGTTAAAATATTTTGATTTTTTAAATAATTTATAATATTTTGCCTTTTAACTTCAATTATCAAAAGTTTTTCGTGTATATCTCTAATTTTTTTAATAGCAACTTCGTCAAGGTTACCAGTAATTTCTTTACGATAACGAGCTATAAATGGGATGCTTGCTCCTACTTCTAATAGTTTTATAACTTTATTAACCTTATCAGAAGCAATATTTAGTTCATTACTTATTTTAGAAATTATTTGATACATAAGGAGTGTAAAAGTACTAAAAACATTTATTTTATTTTAAATTAACACTTTAATTTTTTTTAATAAAAAATATTCTATAAATTTGTTGAATAATCATAATCATTTTATTATTAAAAAATTCAAATTTTTATTTGTAAGCTTTGTTTTAATTTGCTTAATTTTTAACGCTAATGCCCAAGGTTATAGTTTAAAATTCAACAGAGTTTTTATAATTAATAACAATGAGCAAACAGTGCCTACAGGTACTGTGTGGAAAGTTACTAGTATTTACGGAGAAGAAATAAATTTTTGTATTAACGTAGTTTGTTTTGACCCAAATATTTATGCTAAAGGTATAGTTTCAGGGATTTATGTAAATAACGTATTTATTCCTTCTACAATAAGAGGGTTTAAAAATAGTATGGAACGTTTCTCTAGTAGTAATTGCACTACAGGAAGTTTTTGTTGTAGTGATGTAACTTGTGCTAATAAAACTACTGACCCTAATATTTTACCATTATGGTTGCCAGAAGGTACAACAATAAAAACATTAGGTCCTAATACTTTTGCATCAGTAATTGAATTTATAGTACAATAATATTAAGTATTACTTAATATTACCACCTACAATTAATCTATATCCGCTACTATGAATATTTTCTATTGCTATGTTTTTATCGTCTTTAAGATATTTACGTAATTTAGTAATAAAAACATCCATACTACGTGCAGTAAAATAATTATCATCTCCCCATATAATTTTAAGGGCTTTTTCTCGAGGTAAAACTTCATTTTGGTGTTCACAAAGTAGTTGTAGTAATGCAGCTTCTTTAGGGGACAATTTTTGTTCTTTACCATAAAAGCTTATTCTTCGTGAAACTGGATTAAATTCATACTTACCTATCATTATGATTTCAGGTTTTTTAGTAAGATTATTGCTTCTACGTATAGCAGCTTTTACCTTATATAAAAAAACTTCGGTATCAAAAGGTTTAATTATATAGTCATCAGCTCCTATTTTAAAGCCTTTCATAATATCTTCTTTCATTCGACGAGCTGTCATAAAAAAGAGGTGGATATCACTTTCTATTTTTCTTATTTCTGAAGCTAAAGTAAACCCATCGATACCTGGTAACATAACATCAATTATACATAAATCATAAACACCATAAGTAAACTTTTTAAGAGCTTCGGTCCCATTAGCTACCCAATCGACAGAGAAGCCATTCATTTCTAAGAATGACTTCATCACAGCTCCAAAATTATGGTCATCCTCGACAAAAAATATTTTTCCTGACATTTATTTATTTTTTAATTAATTATATAATGGTAATCTCACTGTAAAAATACTTCCCATGCCTGATTTACTTTTAACATCAATTTTCCCTTTAAAAGCTTCAGTAACAGTTCGGGCATAAGCTAATCCTAGTCCAAAACCTTTAACATTATGTACATAACCTGTATGCTCTCTAAAAAATTTTTCAAATATGTATTTTTGAGCATCCTTACTAATTCCTATACCTTTATCGGCAACAGATATAAGTACTTCATTTTTTTTAATTTCGACTTTAACAGATATTTCAGGAGGGCCTTGACTATATTTTATAGCATTATCGAGTAAATTCGAAATAAGATTACAAAAATGTGTTTCATCAATTAATACAATAATGTCATTGTTATTTCCTATTGTCAAATCTAGTGTTCCATTTTTTTCAGCAACATGTAGCTT
>DAOTOD010000179.1:0-3726 GCA_035451165.1 Bacteroidales bacterium | reverse complement strand
CAGGACATAGCAATGTTACTTTCTAAAATAACTGCCGAATCGAAATCTATTTTTATTAAAAAAGGTGAACAAACTTATTATAAGCCCAAAACTTTGCAGGAAGTATTAGAATTAAGACTTAGTAATCCTAAAGCTATTATAATAAATGGGGCAACAGATGTAGTTTTAAGACAAAATAAAAAACATGAGTTTTTACGTGAAATTATAGATATATCAGGAGTTGAAGAACTTAAATTTTTTAAAAATAATGAAAATGAATGGATTTTTGGAGCAGGTTTATCTATGCAATCAGTTTTAAAACTTACTGAAAAACAATTTGCCCCATTACATAATATATTAAAGGTTTTTGGTTCACTCCAAATACGAAATATAGCTACTATAGGTGGTAATATTGGTTCGGCATCTCCTATAGGTGATACTTTGCCTGTTTTATTTGCTGCTGGAGCTATAGTTAATATAATGAGTTTGAACTCTACGCGTAATGTTAAAATTGAAGAATTTATAACAGGTTATAGAAGTGTTGATTTACGACAAGGTGAAATTATATACTCGATAACTATCCCTAAACCTTTGAATGATGAAATTATAAAATCTTATAAGTTTTCAAAACGTAAAGATCTTGATATATCAACTGTTAGTGCAGCTTTTAAACTTAAATTGTCTGCTAAAAAAGATGTTGAAGATGCTGTATTTGCTTATGGTGGTATGGCTGCTACAACAAAAAGAGCATATAAAGCAGAACAATATATTAAAGGAAGAAAATGGGATATTGATACAGTTGAACAAGCTGCTGCTTTAGTGAGAGATGAATTTATACCTATTTCAGATGCACGTGCAGACGCTGAAACACGTCGTATTGCTTGTGGCAATTTGTTAATTAAGTTTTGGACAGAAACTTGAAATATTAATTTTTTATATGTCAGAATTAAAAACAGTAATTGAAAAAGTAAAGTCTGTTATAGAAGAAACAAAATTGCTACCACATGACAGTGGTACTCAGCATGTAACAGGCGAAGCAATTTATATTAATGATATTGATGGTGGAAAATTAGAACTTAAAGGAAGAGTGGTGTATAGTCCTTATGCACATGCTAAAATATTATCTTTTGATTTGTCTGAAGCACGAAAAGTACCTGGTGTGCACGCAGTTTTAAGTTATAAAGATATTCCTGGAGAAAACCAAATGGGCCCTGTGGTCCACGATGAAAAATGCCTTGCCGAAGGAGAAGTTTTATGTGTTGGACAAGCAATGTTCTTAATTGCTGCGGAAACAGAAACACAAGCTATTGAAGCTGAAAGAAAAATAAAAGTAGAATATGAACAGTTAAAGGCTATTCTTGATATAGAAACAGCTATTAGAGAAAACAGTACTATAGGTGTGCCTAGAGTTATTGAAAGAGGAAAACCTGAAGAAGCTATGCTTAAAGCTAAACATAGGCTAAGAGGTACGTTACGTACTGGAGCTCAAGAACACTGGTATCTCGAAACACAAAGTGCTTTATGCATACCTGGAGAAGAAAAGGAAATGATAGTATTTGCTTCATCTCAAAATCCTTCTGAAACACAGGCTATTGTAGCTCAAGTCTTAGGTGTGCCTCGTAATGAAGTTGTTTGTGAAGTTAGAAGAATGGGCGGCGGCTTTGGAGGTAAAGAAACTAATGGTAATCATGTAGCAGCATGGGCAGCTTTACTAGCTTTTCATACTAAAAGACCTGTAAAGCTACACCTTTTTCGTGATGATGATCAAAAAATAACAGGTAAAAGACATAGATTCCTTTCGCATTATGAAGTTGGCTTTGATGAAACAGGTAAAATTATTTCTTATATACTTGAATTAAATGCTGATGCTGGAATTGCTTCTGACCTTTCAATGAGTATCTTAGAAAGAGGGGTCTTTCATGCTGATAATGCATATTGGATACCTAATATTAAGGTTAAAGGTAGATGTCTAAAAACAAATTTGCCTTCTAATACTGCTTTTAGAGGCTTTGGTGCTCCACAAGGCATAGCTGTCATTGAACATGTTGTTGATAGAATTGCGAGATTCCTTGGTAAGGACCCTGCCGAAGTACGTAAAATTAATTTTTATGGTGAAAATGAAAATAATACTACTCATTATGAACAGATTGTAGAAAATAATAGATTACATAAAATTTATGATAAAATTCTTACTTCATCTGATTATTATAATAGAAGAAAAGTTATAAATGAATTTAATCATAAAAACAAATTTATTAAAAAAGGTATAGCACTTACTCCTGTTAAATTCGGTATTTCTTTTACAGCTTCAGTTCTAAATCAAGCAGGAGCATTAGTTTTGATATATAGAGATGGCACAGTGCAGGTAAGTCATGGAGGTACTGAAATGGGACAAGGACTTTATGTTAAAATTAAAGGGATAGCTGCAGCAGAACTTGGAATAAGTCCTGAATATATTAAAGTTGTACCTACTAATACTTCTAAAGTGCCTAATACATCAGCAACAGCTGCTTCGACAGGCAGCGATTTGAATGGGCAAGCAGTAAAAGATGCTATTGATAAATTAAAATCTCGTATGTCTATAGTTGCTGCTTCAGAATTTTCTAAAGGGCAAGAAATTACTTCCTTACCTGAGAATATTATATTTTCAAATAATATAGTGTTCGATAGAGTACATAGTCATAGAAAAATTTCTTTTGTTGAATTGGTTAATAAATCATATTTAGCACAGATCAGCCTTAGTGCAACAGGTTATTATAAAACACCGGGTTTAAATTTTTCTTGGGATACTGGACGTGGTAAGCCATTTTATTATTTTTCTTATGGTATGGCAGTATCGGAAGTGGAACTAGATATTCTTACAGGGCGGCATAAATTGCTTAGAGTTGATATTATTCACGATGTTGGTGATTCTATTAACCCTGCTATTGATATAGGTCAAATAGAAGGGGCTTTTATACAAGGAATGGGTTGGTGTACTACTGAAGATATTAAATGGGATTCTGCTGGTAATTTGCTTAATCATTCACCTGATACTTATAAAATACCTACTATACAAGATATTCCAATAGATTTTAGAGTGCAACTTTTAGAAAATGCTACTCAACCGGGTACTATTAGAGGAAGTAAAGCAGTAGGTGAACCTCCTTTAGTATTAGCTTTTTCAGTATGGTTAGCTATTAAGGATGCTATATCAGCTGTTGCTGAACATAAATATGAACCTATATTTGCTCTACCAGCTACTAATGAGCTAATATTGCAAAGTTTAGAAGATTTAAAGATAAGATGTATGGGGAATAAGTGAATATTAAATAAATTTATTATTTATTTATGCCAAGAACGATTGCTTATACGGATATCAAAAGGATTAATTATATTATAAATAAATGTGAAGTTTGCTATGTTGGAATGATAGATACTCAAGGGAATCCTTATGTATTACCTTTTAATTTTGGTTATGAAAATGGTCTTATATATTTGCACTCAGGCCCTGAGGGTAAAAAGATAGACAGTCTTCGTAAAAATCCTTGTGTTTGCATAGTATTTAGTACTGATTATGTTTTGCGTTATACAAGTGAAAATGTAGCTTGTAGTTATGGGATGAAATTTAAATCAGTTTTAGCTTATGGTAAAGTTGAATTTGTTGATAATTATGATGATAAAATTAGAATTCTAAATGTAATAATGAAAAAATATACTAATAAGGAATTTTCTTATAATGCTCCTGCTGTAAGGAATGTAGTTATT
>DAOTOD010000178.1:0-3726 GCA_035451165.1 Bacteroidales bacterium | reverse complement strand
ACTTCTTTTTCACGCACAATATTTAGAGCTCCAAGCATAAAGCTTATAAGTGTTACTAACATAACTAACACACCAGGAACCATATATTTTTTGTAATCAAAATCGGCATTATAACGATAACGAGGTATCACGTTAATAATTTGAGCAGGTTGAATAAATTTTTGTTTTACAAAAAAATTATCATTTTTAATCGAAAGAAATATTTGGTTAATGTATGAGTATGAAATAGTAGCATTAACAGAATTTATAGCATCAATTAGAACTTGTATTTTAAGAGGGAAAGAATTAGTTTTGAGTCTTTTTTCAAATTCCTTAGGAATTACGATTACTGCTGTTACTTTATTTTCATCAATAGCTTTAAGAGCGTTACTAACAGAAGGTTGATTATCACCGACAATAAAATAATTACTCCCTTTTATTTTTGAGATAAAATGTTTAGATAAAGTACTATGATCGTAATCAACAAAAGCAATACGAATATTTTTCATCTCATAAGTGGCAGCATTTACTAAAATAAGTAATTGAACAATAGGTAACATAAAAAGTATAGGCAACATCATACGATTACGAAAAACCTGTATAAATTCCTTTTGCATTATAAATAAAATCACGCGCATTACATTAAACGAGATTTATATTTTTTAATACTAACTATAATAAAAAAAAGCAGCATACTAATAATAACAGCAAAATCCTTCCAAAGTTCTGCAAAACTATTCCCCTTCAACATAATACCTCTTAGTGCATCTATAAAATAACGAGGAGGCATTATAGCTGAAAGTACCTGTAGCCATTTAGGCATATTTTCAATAGGAAAAATAAATCCTGAAAGTAAAATAGTAGGAAGCATCAATGCTACAAGAGAAATCATCATAGCTATCTGTTGATTAGACACAGAAACAGAAATAAAAATGCCTATAGTTAAAGCTAAAATAATATATAACAATGAAATAAAATATAACGTCAAAATACTTCCTACAACTGGAACATTAAATAAAAGGTATCCTAACAAAAAAATAAAAGTGATATTAAAAATAGAAAGAATAAAATATGGTATAACCTTTCCTACCATAATTGTAACAGGTTTTAATGGGGTTACTAACAATAATTCCATAGAGCCAAATTCTTTTTCTTTCACAATACTAACCGATGTAAGCATAACAGAAATAAGAGTTAAAATCAAAGCAATGATACCTGGTACAAACATCCACGAAGCTTTCAAAGTAGGATTATAAAGCATCTTTACCTCAGTAATAAATAATGGCGACTGGATAGGTTGCTTATTGATCTCTGTTAAAAATGAATTTATCATAGCATTAGTGTAATTCACAGCCATATTAGCAGTATTAGGCTCAGTAGCATCAGCTATTAACTGTATATTTGCTTTACCTTCTCGAATGAGTTTTTTAGAAAAATTTTGTTCAATTATTATAGCTTCCTTAATACTGCCATTTTTAAATAAGGCTTCTATTTCTGATTCTTCATTCAATAAAGCATTTAATTTAAAAAAGTCTGAAAAAGCTAATTTTGCTACTAACTTTCGGCTTATCTCATCTTTAGATTTATCTAAAATACCAATAGATATATATTTTAAATCGTTTGAAATTGCATAACCAAAAACAATAAGTTGAACTGCAGGTATAGCAAATAATACCACTAGTGTTCTCCAATCACGAGAAATATGTAAAAATTCTTTTTTTATGAAGGCTTTCAAATTCCACATATCAAGTTCTCACTATTTTTACAAATAATTCATTAATAGTATCAACATTATATTTTGACTTTAACTCTTGAGGTGTACCAATAGCTTTAATTTGTCCTTCACTCATAATGCATACTCGGTGACAATATTCTGCTTCGTCCATATAATGAGTAGTTACAATAATTGTTTTCCCATTCGCTGAAGTTTCATATATGTTATCCCAAAAATCACGACGTACTTTTGGGTCAACTCCTCCTGTTGGTTCATCAAGAAAAACTATAGCAGGATCGTGAATATTAGCCACAACAAAAGCTATTTTTTGTTTCCAGCCCAGTGGGACAGATGATACGCGTTTGTCCAATAATTCTGTTAAGTTAAAATTAACTTCAGCCCATTCGACCCTCGACTTAATAGTCTTTATATTTAACCCGTAAATACCGCCAAAAAAACGAATATTTTCGAAAACAGTTAATTCTTCGTACAATGAAAATTTCTGGCTCATATAGCCAATACTTTTCCTAATTTTTTCTGTTTCAGTGTATATATCATAACCATTTATTTTCAACTCTCCCGAAGTAGGTTTCAATAAACCTATCATCATTTTAATAGCAGTAGTTTTACCAGCTCCATTAGTACCAAGCAAACCAAAAATCTCACCACGTTTTACATCAAAAGTCAGATGATCATTTGCCGTAAATGAACCAAATTTTTTAACTAAATCCCTTGCCTTAATAATAATATGTTGATTTTCTCCTATCATTTCATTTATCTTGAGATAATAATAAAAAACTATCTTCTATAGTAGGTTTTATAACTCTCACTTGTACATGTTCAAAGTTATAGAGTAATTCTCTCATTTCTCTTTCCGTTTTATCACTCGAACAATGCAATGTTGTCCCAAAGCGAGCTACAATAGCCCCTGCTAAATGTTTGTTTAAAAAAGTTATAAGTTCAGCAAGATTTTCATATTTTATTTCAAAAACGTTCAATGGATAATTATCCAAAATATCGTTAGGCGTAGAAACAGACAAAATAGAACCATTTTTTATAAAAGCCAGTTTATCGCATTGCCAAGCTTCGTCCATATATGGTGTAGAAACAAAAATGGTTATCCCTTCTTTTTTGTAATTATGAAGCATTTCCCAAAATTCAACTCTAGAAACAGCATCCACGCCAGTAGTAGGCTCATCTAAAAAGAGTACTTGTGGTTTATGAATAAGAGCACATGAAAGAGCTAGTTTTTGTTTCATTCCACCTGATAATTCTCCAGCTTTTCGCTTTTTAAAAGGTTCTATTTGCTTATATATAGGTTCTATTAATGAATAATTTTCTTTTATTGTAGCACCAAAAATATTTGCATAAAATTGCAAATTCTCTTCTACTGATAAATCCATATAAAGTGAAAAACGTTGTGGCATATAGCCTATTATTTCTCTTATTTTTTTATATTCTTTTATCACATGTTTATCCATTACATAAGCATCACCACTATCTGGGAGAATCAATGTGACAAGAATACGAATAAGTGATGTTTTACCAGCACCATCGGGCCCTATTAATCCAAAAATTTCGCCTTTGTTTACTGTTAAATTAATATATTGTAAAGCTTTTACTTTACCATAAGACTTTGTAATATTTTCTACTTTGATAGTTTTCATATTTAGTTAAAACGAACATCACCTAACATTCCAATTTTTAAATTATCATCATTTTGAACCGTAATTTTTATAGCATAAACCAAGTTTTTACGTTCATCCCTGTTTTGAATTATTTTAGGTGAAAACTCCGATTGTGAAGAAATCCAAGAAATTATACCTAAATATTCTTTAAGTTTATCGCCATTATCAACAAATACATGAACCTTTTGGCCTAATTTTACTTGTGATAATTGTTCTTCGTCAATATATGCTCTTAATGTCAAATAATCAAGCTTTGTTACTTTTGCCAAAGATTTTGAAAATGTAATAAATTCTGATTCTTCAGCATATTTTTCTAGAACAACTCCGTTAATAGGCATTTTGATA
>DAOTOD010000177.1:0-3728 GCA_035451165.1 Bacteroidales bacterium | reverse complement strand
AATAACGTAACTTGCTCCTGCAGCTTTAATCATTTTAGCAGATATTTCGCCTGTGTAAGCTCCATTTTCGGCAGAGTGACAATTTTGTGCAGCAGCATACATACCTTTAATATTAGCTACCATAGTAGCACATTCTTCTAAAAAAGTAAAAGGAGGAGCTATAACTACATTATAATTATCGGGCAAGCCTGAGTAAAATCTTTCTTTTACATCAATAATTATAGATTTTACAAGTTTTCGTCCTTCTTCCGAAGTCATATTCATTTTCCAATTACCTGCAACAATTTTTTTTCTCATATTAAAAGATTTTATTATTAAAATTAAATTATTTAAGGCGTATACGAGGGTCTAAATAACCATAAATTATATCAACAAAAATATTAATAAATACTAATATAATAGAAATTACTAGTACAGTGCCCATTAATACAGGGAAGTCGTATTTATCGAGGGCATCAACTATAACTACCCCCAAGCCTTTCCAATCAAAAACATATTCGACAAAAACGGCGCCTGCCATAAGAGAAGCAAACCATCCAGATGCTGCAGTAACAACAGGATTAAGGCTATTTCTAAGAGCATGTTTAAAAATTATTTTCAAGTAGCTAAGTCCTTTAGCTTTAGCAGTTCGTATATAATCTTGCGATAAAACATCTAGCATTGAGCTTCGAGTAAGCTCTGAAATAACAGCAAGTGGGCGTATTCCTAATGTAAAAGCAGGTAGAATAAGATTTTTTAAATTTATATATTCTCCCCTACCTAAATCGTCTATAGTATATAAACTACCTACCATATTTAGCCCTGTATAATTATGAAGCACATAAGCAAATAACCACGATATTATTATAGCGGCAAAAAAAGAAGGCAATGACATACCTAATACAGAGACTACAGTTATAATTTTATCTATAAAAGTATCTTTTTTTAAAGCAGATACTATACCTAATAAAACACCTAATATTAAGGCGAATATAATAGAAGCTATAGCAAGTATAGTTGTAGCAGGCAGAGCTTCATTGATAATATCGGTTACTAAACGTTTACTTTGATAAGATCTTCTAAGATAAGGTTTTTTTATGAATAAACTATATGATTTAGTAATTTTAAAAAGTACTTTACCACTACTATATTTATTTTTATCAAAGTACCAATAATTTGCAGAGTCAATTACATTATGTATTGATAATGGCGACAAATCATTAAGGTAATTAACATATTGTGTAATAAGAGGTTTATCTAATCCTAAATCTTTATTAATAGCTTCAACTGAACTAATATCGGCGCGTTGCCCAAGTATCATTCGTGCTGGGTCGGCAGGCAATACATTAAAAAGTAAAAAGATAATAGTAACTACTCCTAGTAGTACTAATATACCATATATCAATCTTTTTATAATATATTTTATCATTCAAATTTAAGAGATTGTAAATTTATGTTGTTTTTTTATGTATTATGGAGTTATATTTTTCTTTATTTTTAAGAAAATGGTTCCATTCAGGGAAGTCATTATAATGCCATTTATCTGCAACAATTCCGTCATATAATAAAACAAGGCCTGGGTTTGCTCTTACTACAGACTTAAGGGCGGTAGCATCTACAAAAAACACGGGAAAATCAATTTTATTTTCATTTAAAATTTTATAAGTATCATCAGCAGAAGAGCCTGAAAGTAATACAAAAGAAATATTATTAGCTTTACAACTATCAGCAAATGATTTTAATTTTAATAAGTTTTTTATTTTAGCTTTATTTATATCATAACTTACTAACAAAAATTGGAATTGTTTGTTAGTTATAATTTCATTAGTATAATCATCATTAGCCGTATCTCTAATAAAAAAATCTTTAATAGGCGGTTCTATAAATGGTTTTATAATTTTTTTCTTTTGTTCAACAAATTCTATATTATTCCATAGAGCAGTATCTTGATAAGGGAGGTTTTTAGTAGTATATTCTAATAATTCGCCGGTTTTTTTATGTTTATATATCAAAGTAATTTCAGCTTCTTCGGGTGTTGGGATAACTAATTCAGAAATTTTATTACCTATTTTCCATGGTAAAAAGTCAATTAAAGGCAAATGATTATACGAATAATATACTACACTTAATAACAATAGTGCAGCTATGGTTAATATTAAAGGGTCGTAAATTTTAATTTTAATGGGGGTATATTTATTTCTATTAATAAATATAATGATTGTAAATATCATTAGTATTATATTTTTATAAAAAGTTTGCCAATTAGTCAGCACTATGGCATCACCGAAGCAACCGCAGTCAGAGACTGGGTTTGCTATAGCTAGATAAAAAGTTAATATTGTAAAAAATGACATAAAAAGTAATACTCCCCATGAGGCCCATTTCATTTTAACGTTAAAAACTAAAGCTGCGCCTATTAAAAATTCCAATAAACAAAGTAATATTCCAAGTATTAAAGCTAATGGTGTAAACCATTCCATATTAAAAGCAATAAAATAATCATGAAATTTGTAAGCGGAGCCCCAAGGGTCGACAGCTTTAACGAAACCACTAAAAAGAAAAACTAGACCTACAATTAATCTACTAATTAATCTTAAAGTTTTCATATTTCAAAAATTTTTTATGTTAATTTTTTTCTTTTTTATTAAGTTTAATCAAAGCAAAGACAGCATAATTAAGGATATCGAAATAATTAGAGTCAACACCTTCTGACATTAAAGTTTCTCCTTTATTATCTTCTATTTGTTTTATTCTAAATATTTTCATTAAAATTATATCTATTAGAGAGCTTATTCTCATATCTCGCCAAGCCTCGCCATAGTCATGATTTTTACTTTCCATAAGTTTTTTAGCTTTAGCAATATAGCTATCATAAAGTTTTAAAACTTCATTATGGTCCATATTAATATCGAAATTAGATCCAAGTTGAAGTTGAATTAAAGCCATTACAGAATAATTAACTATTCCAATAAATTCAGGGATGATGCCTTCATTTATTTTTTTTATACCTTTATCTTGAATACTTCTTATTCGTTGAGCTTTAATAAAGATTTGGTCAGTAAGTGAAGATGGGCGCAAAACACGCCACGCAGTTCCATAATCATTTAATTTTAATAAAAAAATCTTTTTACATTGTAAAATAACTGAATCATATTGTTGTGACGTCATGCTCATTTTAACAAAATGTAGTATATTCGCAATTATAATTTTAATCTTTTTAAGGTGTGAAAACTATAAACTTAGGCTGTAAAGATATATTTTTTTACAAAAAGAAAAGCATAGTATGTGAAAATAAATTAATAAGTTTTGAATATCCTATTGTAATGGGTATATTAAATCTTTCTCCTGATTCGTTGTTCTATATAGGTAATCGTAATTTAAGCGGATTAGCTTTACTAAGAGAAGCAGAAAAGATGATCAAAGATGGAGCTACTATACTTGATATTGGAGCAATGTCAACACGTCCGGGCTCATTGCCTATAAGTGAAGAAGAAGAAAGATATCGTTTATTACCTGCTATAGCTATAATAAAAAGAAATTTCCCCGATGCAATAATTTCTATTGATACATATAGATCTTCCATAGCTAAAGCTGCTATAGACAATGGAGCAAGTATGATAAATGATATTTCAGGTGGGACACTTGACAATATGATGTTTGATACAATAGCAAAATTACAAGTCCCTTATATACTTATGCATATTAAAGGTACACCACAAAATATGCAAGAAAATCCTGTTTATAAAGAT